>NZ_LWFH01001517.1:0-883 GCF_001635725.1 Oleiphilus sp. HI0066 | reverse complement strand
CATTAATCCCGCGGCTTTCGAGCGGTTTGCAATTCTAGCGATAGCCTTATAATCGATCAAGAGCAAAAACGAATTTGCTTATGCCAATTTGAATTAGCTTAGTTCATCCTTTAGTTGATACAAGGCATTAAGCGCTTCACGAGGGCTTAAGCTATCAACATCAATTCCTTCCAGTAGTTCTTCAACTTTAGATTTGGGCGAACCAAACAGTTCTGCTTGAAAAAAATCGTCTTCTTTAGTATTTTTATTGCAGCTTGCAGATGCACCAACTTTGCCTGAATCAACTGACTGAGCGAACTCTAACGATTTATCGGACTCAAGTTCCGACAACTTGGCTTTCGCGTTAGCGACGACAGAGCTTGGTACACCTGCCAATTGCGCGACTTGTAACCCGTAGCTTTTATTCGCAGCGCCATCTAATACGCTGTGCAAGAAAATAATCTTATCGTCATGCTCTGTAGCTTTCAGATGAACGTTGGTAACGTTACTCAAGCGATCAGCTAGCTGCGTCATTTCAAAATAGTGTGTGGCAAAAAGAGTAAACGCTTTTGTATTGTTTGAGAGATACTCTGCGGCAGACCATGCTAGCGACAATCCATCAAATGTACTCGTTCCACGACCAACCTCATCCATTAGAACCAGACTATTGCTAGTCGCGTTATTAAGGATGTTCGCAGTTTCCGTCATCTCCACCATGAAAGTAGAACGGCCACCTGCGGTGTCATCGGCACTTCCCATGCGTGTAAATATTTGATCGATAGGGCCAAAAGTTGCCGAGTTAGCTGGTACATAAGCGCCTGAATAAGCCATTAGAGCGATGATCGCTACTTGGCGCATGTAGGTAGATTTACCACCCATATTAGGCCCAGTTATCACGAGCATC
>NZ_LWFH01001516.1:0-1192 GCF_001635725.1 Oleiphilus sp. HI0066 | reverse complement strand
ACGCACGTGGTGTTCTTGATACAGCGGCACCATTGGCTTCTGGGTCACACGTTGGTAGCACTAAGTACGCAATTGAAGGCGGCAAGCTTGTTGTGTCTTTGGCTGACGGTTCAACAACTGGCCTAGCACAAGAAGAGAAGTTCGTTGGTTACACAGGTGATGTTGCGGCGCCGACTTCTATCCTTATTAAGAACAACGGTCTTCACATTGAAATCTTGATCGATGCAGACAGTCCAATTGGTTCAACTGACGCTGCTGGCGTTAAAGACCTAACTATGGAAGCTGCACTAACTACCATCATGGACTGCGAAGACTCAGTAGCAGCTGTTGATGCAGAAGACAAAGTTACTACATACGGCAACTGGTTAGGCCTTATGAAAGGTGACCTTGCTGAAGAAGTTTCTAAAGGCGGCAAAACCTTCACGCGTGTTATGAACAAAGACCGTGAATTCACGGGCACTGATGGCAATACGTTCTCATTGAAAGGTCGCTCAATGCTATTCGTTCGTAACGTTGGTCACTTGATGACTAACCCAGCGATTCTTCTTGAAGACGGCAACGAAATTCCAGAAGGCATCATGGACGGCGTGATCACAACCTTGATCGCTATTCACGATTTGAAAGGCAACAGCCCATTCCAGAATTCAACAACTGGTTCTGTAAACATCGTTAAGCCTAAGATGCACGGTCCAGAAGAAGTTGCATTCGCAAACGAATTGTTTGGCCGTGTTGAAGATGCACTTGGTCTACCACGCTTCACAATGAAGATGGGTATCATGGACGAAGAGCGTCGTACCACTGTTAACTTGAAAGAGTGTATCCGCTCTGCGAAAGACCGTGTTGTATTCATCAACACTGGCTTCCTAGATCGTACTGGTGACGAGATCCACACTTCAATGCTTGCTGGTGCATTCGTACCAAAAACAACTATGAAGCAACAAACATGGATTGGTGCATACGAAGACTGGAACGTAGATACAGGTCTTGAAACATCACTACAAGGTCGTGCGCAAATCGGTAAAGGCATGTGGCCTATCCCTGATGAGCTTGGCATGATGATGGAACAAAAAGTAGGTCACCCTAAAGCGGGTGCAAACACTGCTTGGGTTCCTTCACCAACAGCTGCAGCCCTTCACGCAATTCACTACCATCAAGTAGATGTATTTGCGGTACAAAACGAGCTTAAGTCTCG
>NZ_LWFH01001515.1:0-781 GCF_001635725.1 Oleiphilus sp. HI0066 | reverse complement strand
GAAGATTTAGCGAAGAGCTTGCACGTTGGGTCGAATTTGGTGTGAGCCCCAGAGGCACAATTTCACTCGATCGTTGTGCACGGGCCTACGCATGGATTAAAGGAAAAGACTTCGTCTCACCTCAAGATGTGAGTGCTGTGATCCATGATGTTTATCGCCACAGAATTCTGCTTAGCTTTGATGCCGAGGCAGAAGGCGTATCTATAAATGATGTTATCGACCATTTGTTGTCGTGCGTCCCCGTCGCATAAGCTTTCATCACGATCGTGCGCGTAATATCCGACAAATTGATCAACGCAGGTGTTTATGTCAGCGTTGAATCGCTCGTTAAACTGAGTTCGACAGCGCGTCGTTTGAGTTATTTTCGGGCGCGTGTTGTTAAGCAGCAACAAGCCGGCTCGCATCACTCCCGCTTCAAGGGGCGCGGGATGGAGTTCGCAGAAGTACGTCCCTATCAAGCGGGTGACGATGTGCGAAGCATCGATTGGCGTGTAACTGCGCGCAAACAATCTACGCATACAAAGCTATTCCAAGAAGAGCGAGAGCGTCCTGTTGTGGTTATCTGTGATCAGAGCGCTTCTATGTTTTTTGGTAGCCGCGGCTGTTTAAAATCTGTACTCGCAGCGCGATGTGCAGCACTATTGTCTTGGAGTGCGTATGCGCATAATGATCGCGTAGGCGGAATAATTTTTAACGATCAACAACTACTCACTATCAAACCCGGTCGTAACCGCAAGTCTATTCTTCAGTACATCAACCATGTCGTTGCGTTAAACAACGA
>NZ_LWFH01001514.1:0-871 GCF_001635725.1 Oleiphilus sp. HI0066 | reverse complement strand
GATAAGCACCCAATTGGTATGTATTTGTGGGAGATCGAAACCAAACTCAGTGAGTACGAGATTGAAATACCATTTCCTCAACGTGATTTGCGTTTGCGTTCGATAGATAAAGAAGTTTTCAATGCGATACCAGAACGATCGCTGTGAGCTTAAAAATAGATAAGCACGCTATCGGTTTACTGGATAGCGTGCTGTACAGGCTACTTCAACAAGTTTAAAAGCGCGTCTGCAGTTGCGTGCGAAGATCCCGGGTTTTGGCCTGTCACTAGCAAACCATCCACTTCAATGTGTTCTTGCCAGTTTTCTTTCGCCGAGTATATACCGCCATTTGCTTTGAGCATTTCTTCTACAGAAAATGGTACGACCTCACTTAGCTCTACTGCTGCCTCTTCGCTATCAGAAAACCCCGTCACTTTTCGACCAGACACAATGTATTGTCCAGATTCATCTTTGGTTGATTTAAAAACAGCGGGGCCATGGCATACGGCGCCAATAGGTTTCTCTTGATTCCAGAATGTTTCAATCAAAGAAATCGATTTCTCGTCATTGGCGAGATCCCATAAAGGGCCGTGGCCGCCTGGATAAAAAATCGCATCAAAGTTTTCTGCATCCATATCGGTCAATACTTGAGTGTTAGCGATGAGTTCTTGTAAGCCTTCGTCTTGATAGTAACGCTCAGTTGTTTCGGTTTGTGCTTCTGGATTAGTGCTGCTCGGATCAATCGGCGCTGCCCCGCCTTTAGGTGACGCGATAACGATATCAGCGCCAGCATCTTTGAATGTGTAGTACGGGGTTGTGAACTCTTCTAGCCAAAGCCCTGTTGCATGAGCCGTTTCGCCGAGTTGTGAATGTGATGTTAAAACCATTAGTA
>NZ_LWFH01001513.1:0-974 GCF_001635725.1 Oleiphilus sp. HI0066 | reverse complement strand
TTGATGAGGGACGGTAAGCAATATCGTCCTATGCTGCATGTCCAAGATACAACGGATGTAATGTGTTTGTTGCTTGAGTGTGATTCGGGGCTAGTGAATGGTGAAATTTTTAACGTAGGTAGTGCTGAAAATAATTACCAGTTAGGGGATCTTGGGCAGCGAGTCGCAAGACAGGTTGGCGAACTCCTTAATGAAGAAATTAAGGTAGAGTGGTATGGCGATCCCGACCACCGAAGTTATCAAGTGGATTTTAGTAAAATCGAGCGCACCTTGGGATGGAAGGCAGCATGGAATGCAGAGCGGGGTGTGAAAGAGATTGTTGCCGCCCTTCAAGCAGGTACTTTGGATAAAACGCCCGAGACAATAACTTTAGACTGGTATAAGCAGCTTGTTTTTTGGGCGAATAAGCTTCGCGGAATGGAAATTTATGGCGGCCTATTGGAGCTAGCTGACTAATGAAAGGCATAGTATTAGCCGGTGGCTCGGGTACGCGTTTACACCCGATCACGCTAGGTGTATCAAAGCAGTTATTACCTATCTATGACAAGCCGATGATCTACTATCCATTGTCGGTATTGATGCTTGCCAAGATTCGCAAAATCTTAATCATCTCAACCTCCGAGGATCTTCCTCAGTACAAGCGGCTTTTAGGTGACGGATCGCAGTTTGGTATTCAGCTTGAATACGCCGTACAAGAAAAGCCGGAGGGTCTCGCGCAAGCCTTTATCATCGGTGAAAAGTTTATTGGTCAAGATTCAGTGTGTTTGGTTTTGGGTGATAATGTATTTTACGGCCCCAACTTCTCGCCGAAGCTTCTTGAAGCAAAACGCAAAGTCGAAGAAGAGCAAATAGCCACCGTGTTTGGTTATCAGGTAAAAGACCCTGAGCGCTTTGGAGTAGTAGAATTCGATCAAAACAAACAAGCTATATCTATTGAAGAAAAACCTGCCCAACCAAAGTCAAAACATGCCGTG
>NZ_LWFH01001512.1:0-534 GCF_001635725.1 Oleiphilus sp. HI0066 | reverse complement strand
TTAGCTTCATTTACATCGCGCGTCCCGTTGAATAAATTCCAATTCAACTCGACAACGGCACTCGCATCCTCTTCTTCGCCATTAAACCCAGACACATTCTTTTTCTGTCCACCATCGATGACCAAATCGACTTGCGGGTAATAACCCGACTTGCGCGATTTGTACTGCGCTTGAGCTGCTTTCACATCGAAGGTTGATAACAAAATGGTCGGATTATTTGCCAATGCCACGCTCTGCGCTTGTGAGCGTGAGTCAGGAATATAAGACTTGTCAGCTTGAGGCTTGTTCATAGAGATGGACAAGCTCCCGACCAAAGAAATATATCGGCTGCGGGTGTCCATCAATTCATTTCGGGCATTGTTTAAGTTCGCTTCCGCACGACTAATACGCCCATTAATTTGTGCAATATCTGCTTTGTCACCGACACCTTGTTCGTGCCTGTCATCGACCTTTTGTTTGATGTTGTAATGCATATCGAGATTTTCCTGTGCGAGTAATACCAGCTCTTTGGCTTTAAGCACATTCAAATAGTTT
>NZ_LWFH01001511.1:0-20182 GCF_001635725.1 Oleiphilus sp. HI0066 | reverse complement strand
GATGAACATTGAAGATCAGCGTGACAGCACTTCTGCTTCAATCACTGGTACCATTTGTGTAGATCTCGCAGACGGTAGTGTGACTAGCTCATCGAATTGTGCTGTCGCTACGCCGGATCTGACGGTAAACAGTGGTGCCGATTTTATTGAGTTCGTTCAAGAAGCGATTGATGTCACGGACTTGAATGACATTCAAACAGCCTATAACGTAAACGCATGGACAGACGCAGCAGATGCCCTCGCGGGGCCATCTGGCTTATTTACGAATGCAGGCGATTTTGATAGTTCAATCCTTTCTCCATAAAACAGATTGGGGTCAGAGCACTCATACTCTTACCCCATTTTTATCGTTTTTATTTTTTCTTATTTTCTCTTCTCAGTTGCGTGCACAAGAAGTATTCGAACCGCACTTCGCGTTTTCGAATTACTACGGCTCTGGTATTTATCAAACCGCTGACAACGATGTCACTATTCTGAACTTGATGCCGCGGTTTGAGGATGACAGGAAGATCTTACCGTCACTAGGTGATTTTCGATGGCGAGTTCCTGTTTCATTGGGCTTATCTAACTTCGATTATGAGCGAGTTGGTAATACTGATCTCGAGCAAGACGCTTCCACTATGTCGATTGGACTAGGGATTGAAAAAGACTATTGGGACTCGGAAGCGCTCAAGTTTGTGCCGTTTGCCGATGTTGGGTATGCCCGGGATTTACGCTCGCACAATGGCGCCACGACTTACGCAATAGGCTCGTCTATTTTTCGGTATACGGATATTTGGGGAGAGCAACAAATACTGTTTGCGAAGGTGCAGCATGCTGGCTTCTCATCCAGAGATGCGGCTTCTGAAAACTTTAGTTCGTTCCAGATTGGCGCTGATCTCAAGTTTCCTGAGCGACTCATGCTTGGGCCTTTGAGCAGTTTCTTCTCATTCTATGTGACGAGTTATTATTTTGCTGTCGGCTTTGATCTTCAGGAAAACGAAGCTCTTGTTCTTCAAGATGAATACGTACACGAGCTTGGTTTTACTTGGGGCTTAGATAAAGCCATTGAAACCTCAGTGGGTGATATCGAGCGCATTGGCTTTGGCTATCGTTTTGCTGATGCAGAGGATGGTGTTTTTCACTTAGCGTTTAATTTTCCATTAGATTAGGGAACAGAGTCGGCGGCGGCCGATAGGCGCTTTAAGGTTTTGATTTGAGGTTTATTTGTTCTTTCTGTCATAGCGATGAATTAATTTAATCGGTTGTTGGATTAATGCTCAATTTCATTTAAATGTTTTTGTCAGCGGCGGCCTACAGCGCCTTAAGAGCTTTGATTGTTCCGCTTTCAGGTTTCGACCTAAAGGTCGAGTTAAGGCACTTGTGCTGACAAGTCCCTTAACAATCCCAATCAGCCCCGCTGACATGCCCTTCGGTCTTATTCGTTGCTCAAAAATAAACAGCGTCTGCGGGACTCGCCTTCGGCTCAAACAGTCCTCGACGAATTCCTGTTTATTTTATCCGCGACTCATCATGTCAGAAGGGGTGTTGGTGCAAGACACAAACCTTGTTTTTTTTCCAGATTTATCGAAGCGGCATCTGCCTTCTCGTAGGATGAGTGACGCCAGTTACAAATGGATAAGGCGAGGACTGTTTGAGAGAGCAGCGCGAACGAGACAAGGTGAATGGCGAAGCAAGAGAGTGTGGCCTGGGCCAGGCCGCAGCGCCATTTTTAACCAGTCACGAATGTACCCAAAGGGCCGCAGAGCAGGCACGCATTTCTTTGGTTCTTTCTTGCGCGAGCAAGAAAGAACATAAACGGATTAGGAGTAATGAATTTAAGATTAACGATAGTTTGAAAATAGACAACTCAACCCCAAAGCCCCTTTCAACAAACTTCAGGTCAAAACCTATCAGTCTTTATTCGTTGTCAGCTCGACTGCAAAGTCATGTTTGTTTTTCTAAAAGCTTCATCGAAGCGGAATCTGCCTTCTCGTAGGATGAGTGACGCCAATTAAAAATGGATAAAGCGAGGACTGTTTGAGAGAGCGTAGCGAACGAGTCCTGCAGCGCCATTTTTAACCAGTCACGAATGTACCCGCAGGGCCGAAGAGCAGGTACGCATTTCTTTGGTTCTTTCTTGTGCGAGCAAGAAAGAACATAAACGGATTAGAAGTATTGAATTTAAGATTAACGAGAGTTTGAAAATAAACAGCTCAACTTAAAAGCTTCTTCAAGCGACCTTTAGGTCAAAACAAAAACCTCATCTTGAAGCATTCCCCAGCTGTTCTAAACTGCTACTTAGCCAAACTAAATAGAATCCAAACCAAATTAGCTAGCCGACTATTATGAAATCAAAGCACCTTCTTAGTTACTTCTTCATAAGCCTCTTCGTCATTGGTTGTGCCACGATTGCACAACATCAACTTGATCAACAATGGGGTGAACCCGAGGTACAAAATCGTGAAGTCGCTGAATATCAGCAAGGTGTCCCAGAATATCATCGCGATATTCAGCCCATCTTTGATAAGCGTTGTGTCAGTTGTCATGCTTGTTATGACGGTCCATGTCAGTTGAAGTTGTCGTCATATGACGGGCTTGATCGTGGCGCGAGTAAAGAGTTGGTATATGACGGGGCTCGTATCGTAGCGGCTGAGCCCTCCCGTCTTGGTGTCGATGCAAAAACAACCGAAGAGTGGCGTGCGCGGGATTATTTTCCTGTATTGAATGAGCGTGCGCAAAATCCTGTCGCTAATGTGCAGGGCAGTTTGCTTTTAAAAATGTTGGAGCAAAAGCGTCAGCATCCGCTTCCGCAAACGGCGCAACTTGACCCAGATGTATTCGATTTCTCAACAGATCGTGCGCAAGAGTGTCCAACAATTGAAGAATACGAAGGCTATGCCAAAACCCATCCGGAGTGGGGAATGCCTTTCGGACTTCCTGCCATTAGCGATGAAGACTTTAATACGATTCAACGTTGGGTAGAAGCGGGCTCACCAGTTCTGCCACAGTCGCCGCTAGGGCAGCTTTACTTAGATCAAGTCTCGAAATGGGAGGCCTTCTTTAATGGCCCGAGCAATAAAGAAAAGTTGTTCTCTCGTTATGCCTACGAACACCTGTTTTTGGCGAATATTTGGTTTGAAGATTTAGGTAATGGCCAATATTTCAATTTGGTTCGTTCGCGCACGCCTAGCGGTCAGGCGATTGATGAAATTGCCTCACGTCGACCATTTGATGATCCTAATACAACAAACTTCTATTACCGATTAAAGCCCGTACGCAGAACGATCGTCGATAAAACCCACATGCCTTATAAGTTCAATGATGCGCGCATGAAGGTTTGGCGTGAGTGGTTTTTGAATGCCGACTATGAAGTGACTAAATTGCCTGGCTATGATGCTAAGAGTGCATCGAATCCATTTATTACGTTTAAAGAGCTTCCGGCTTCAGCGCGGTATAAATTCATGTTACAAGAAGCTGAATTCACGATAATGGGTTACATCAAGGGGCCCGTATGTCGTGGGCAAGTGGCCTTGAATGTGATCGAAGATCATTTCTGGGTATTTTTTGTCGACCCTGACATTCCTACTATGCTGTATCAGCCAGCACGTGCTGAAAGTTATGCGGGCAACCTTCGCTTACCTGCTGAAGATCGAAGTACAGCCTCACCATTTAAAATATGGACCAAATACGCTGCGCTTCAAGAGAAGCATTTGACTGATAAACTCAACTACATCAACAGTTTTTCTGATGGTGTTGCTGAGTTGTCACTCGATATGCTCTGGAGTGGCAAAAGTCTGACAAGCAATATCGATGGGCATGAAGCGCATAACCCGAACGCAGCACTCACTATATTTCGTCACTTTGATAATGCGACAGTCGTAAAGGGATTGCATGGCGATAAGCCGAAAACCGCTTGGGTAATTTCGTATAGTTTGTTAGAACGCATTCACTACTTGCTAGTTGCCGGCTTTGATGTGTATGGCAACGTGGGCCACCAGTTGAATACACGTTTGTATATGGACTTTTTACGCATGGAAGGTGAAAGCAATTTCTTAATGTTCTTGCCTGATGATGTCGCGGAGAAAGAATTTTTAAGCTGGTATCAAAGCGCGGAAGAGAAGGTGGAGGATTATCTAAACGTTCTGCATAAAATGAAGTTGCCGCGCAATGCAATTGAATATGGCTCGGATGATCCGAAGAACGAGTTGCTCGACAGAATCTATGATTATACACGCGCTGAAAACCGTCGCGTATCGGTACTACCAAAAGTCTATTTGGACCAATTTCCAGAATTAAATGATCCTCTGCAGCGATTAGAGAAGGTTAGCGGAGTATCCGCTTCATTGTTGCCAGAGTTAGTTATGGTGCGCGTGAAAGCACCGGACGGACAAATGCAGTTGTTCTCAATCGCGAGTAATCGTTTTCATGAGAATGTCTCTTCATTGTTTATGGAAGACGAATTTCTTGTTCCTGAACGAGATACCTTAACGCTTTATCCTGGTGTACTAGGTAGCTATCCAAAAGTGTTTTTTGATGTGCATACGGTCTTGTTTGACCATTTCGTCGAACGCATCGGTCAAATGAAAACCGAAGAAGATTATGTTGCCTTGTTGGATGACTTTGCAGTGCGCAGAACGGATCCAAAGTTTTGGGACTTCTCCGATTGGCTGCATGTTTGGTATATGTTTAACCAGTCGGAAAAATCTGGCATTGTTGATCTAAATCGATATGAAAATCGATAAACGCTAAATAAATCAATAAGCTGCTTGACCGTGCGCGAGCGGCTTAAGTTATACTTCGTCCTACCAAATGCGATAACGCGTGATCACTTCAAGGGATGAAGGATGTCGAATAACAATAAAATGAAAGCGGTTGGCCTAACAAAATACCTACCTGTCAGCGACGATAATGCACTCAAGGATTTTGAGCTCGCGATTCCGAAACCATGGGCGCACGACCTTCTCGTGCAAGTTGATGCGGTCAGCGTCAATCCTGTCGATACAAAAGTAAGATCCCCAAAAGATACAGTTGAAAAAGAACCCAAAGTGCTCGGTTATGATGCGGTTGGTATTGTAAAAGCCGTGGGTGATGCAACACGTTTTTATAAGCCGGGTGATCGAGTGTATTACGCAGGCGATATCACGCGGCAAGGTTCGAATAGTGAATATCAGCTCGTTGATGAGCGTATTGTTGGGCCTGCGCCGAGTAAATTATCAAATTCAGAAGCTGCTGCTATGCCGCTTATTTCCCTAACTGCATGGGAAGCTTTATTTGAGCGCTTGGGAATTAGCCTTGCAAAAGACAATAGCGAAAAAACATTATTGATTATCGGCGGCTCTGGCTCAGTGGGCGCAATTGCTACACAAATGGCCGCGCGTTTAGCAGGTTTGAAAGTAGTGGTAACAGCGAGTAAACGTGGCGCAATTGAGTGGTGCGTGAGTCAAGGTGCAGCGCATGTTGTAAATCACCATGACGATATTCAGCAGCAAATCTCGACACTTGGCTACAAAGGTGCTGATTACATACTGTGTTGTAGTCATACTGATCAACATTTCGATGCAATGTGTGACATCATTAAGCCGCAAGGCAAAATTTGCTGCATTGTAGATAATGTGAAGCCACTGGCTTTGAATAAGTTGAAGCCTAAATCGGCGAGTTTGGTGTGGGAATTCATGTTTACGCGAGCAATGTTCAAAACACCTGACATGATCGAACAACGTCATATTCTTTCGGAAGTCTCACGCCTTTTAGATGAAGGTATTTTGAAGAGTGTGTTAGCTGATACCTATCGCCCTATTAATGCTAAGAACCTGCTCGCTGCGCATCAAGTGATAGAGAATGGCGAGTTGATGGGCAAGCTGGTCGTGGAGGGGTGGTAAATCGCTTATTGTGAAAAGTCCTCTGAGAAAAACGGTTGAGTAAAAAAACGACATCATTAACGTAACGGTAACGATGAAAGTTCTAGCCGAAAAACATTCGTGTAGTACACTGCATGCTGATTAGAAAACAGAACAACAACAGTAAAGACAAGAAACATCGCTTCATGGAAAGAATTGCTCGATTTATCTCTTCTTTTTTAGCGCCTGCATTATTTGTAAGTGTTATTACGCCAGCTTCCGCCATCGATGTGGATCCTCTTCTTATTGATCAATTTATGCGTATGGATCCTACGCAACAACAAGCTTTAGCTGCGCAGTATGGCGTCGATTTAAGCCAATTTGGCGGTGGCACGAGTGGTAGTGGTCTTCAAGAAGAACAAACTAAACAGCAAGTTTCTGTACTCACTCGAAGTGGGCAGTCTCAAGACCCAAGTGAACAAGCCTTGCCTCGAGGAGATGTGCCAGAAGAAGAATCCAGTGCACGATATCAAGCAGGCAAATTAGTACCTTTCGGTTATGAATTATTTGCAGGGGCTCCAAGTACATTTGAACCAGTGAATGATATTCCTGTTTCAAATGATTACGTACTTGGTCCGGGTGATACCTTAAAAGTAGAGCTTTATGGTAAGGAAAGTAAGAGCTATCAGCTCGGAATCGACGCGCAAGGAAAGGTTTATTTTCCAGAACTAGGCCCATTGAACGTGGCAGGCCTTAGTTTTGAAGAAGTTAAAAACAAGCTGCGTGACGAAGTCTCTAAGCGCATGATCGGTGTGAAAGCTTCAATCTCGATGGGGGAGCTAAAGTCGATTAGGGTATTTGTGCTTGGTGAGGCGTATGTGCCAGGCAGCTATGTGGTGAGTTCACTGTCGACCATTACTAATGCGCTTGTTTTGAGTGGCGGTATCAGTGAGAGCGGGTCTCTACGTAATATTCAGCTCAAACGAAAAGGTGAGTTAGTACAAACGCTAGATTTGTACGAGTTACTTTTGAAAGGTGATACCTCTAATGATGCTGCATTACGTTCGGGTGATGTGGTGTTTATTCCTCCCGTTGGCAATACAGCGGGCGTAGATGGTGAAGTGCGCCGGCCTGCAATTTATGAATTCAAAGAAGGTGAGACATTAAGCGACTTGCTTGGTTTTGCTGGAGGCTTAAAACCTTCGGCCTATCCAAAGAAGAGTACGTTAGAGCGTATCAATGATGTTGATCAGCGAACCGTATTGAATGTATCGGCCAAAGCAGAAGACTTAAACGCGAATCCAGCGCAAGCGGGCGACATATTGCGCATTCCTTCAGTCCTCGAAAAAGTCGAAGACACGATTGCTCTGCGCGGTCATGTATATCGCCCTGGTGTACAAAGCTTCAAAGACGGAATGCGCCTGACAGACGTGATTAGTTCCGTAGATCAACTCAAGCCAGGTTCTGATTTACGTTATGGCTTAATTAAGCGTTATTTGCCGCCCCAACAAACCTTAAAAGTGCTGTCGTTCAGAATGGATCGCGCACTCGCTGACCCAAGCTCTGAGTACAATATTGAGCTTAAAAGCAAAGACGAGATTCTAGTATTCGGATTGTATCCGCGCGATCAAAAGCTCTCTCCGGAATATGAAGAGATGGCTGCTCAGGCAGAAGAGTTTGCGAATTCAAGTGCTGCATTTTCAGACGCGCGTATAACGGGTTTGCCGCTCGATTATCAAACGTCATCTACCGATAACGCTCAATCTCCTTTATTAGACCGAGATCGTGCGCATTCACGTACTCGTTTTACCGTTACTGAATTTGAAAAAGAAGCAGCTTACTGGGGGCGTAAGTGGGTAATTGATGAAATTCTGGAAGAACTTCGTGCACAGAGTGAGATCGGTAACCCGTCTCAAGAAGTACGTATTACTGGTTCTGTGCGTTACCCGGGGGATTTTCCGCTCGTAGAAGGTATGAACGTTGAAGATCTTATCTACGCAGCTGGTGGTTTAACTGAGAAAGCCTATAAGCTTAGCGCTGAGATCAATCGTACTGATTTCGATGATCAGCAAAAACGAATTCAAGCGCGTTATGAAATTGACCTGAGTATGGCGTCAGGGCGCGAGTTTGAATTTAAATCGCGCGATGTGCTCCAAATTCGGGCTATTCCAGAATGGGTTGAAAACCATTTCGTAGAGTTAAAAGGCGAAGTGCGTTTCCCAGGCGTGTACCCGATTCATAAAGACGATGAACTACGCGATGTTCTTAAGCGGGCGGGTGGTGTGACGGATTATGCTTATGTGCCTGGTGCAGTATTTACGCGTATCGAGTTAAAAGAACAGCAAGAGAAACGCTTGCAAGAAATGCAGCGCCGTTTGGCAGAAGACATCGCCAAAGCGCAGCTTGTTGAAAAAGATGCATCGCGTCGTAGTGGTGATATCGGTAAAGCACAAGAGCTACTTGCTCAATTGCAACAAACGCCAGCGCTAGGACGTTTAGTGATTGATCTGCGCAAAGTACTAGCCGAAGACCTTGATTACAGTATTCCGCTACAAAATGGTGATGCGCTAACCATTCCTTCACGCAAGAACAGTGTTACTATTATTGGTGAAGTGCAGTTGCCTATCTCGCAGGTATTCGAACCGAAGCTTGATTACACCGATTACATCGAGCGTAGCGGTGGTACAACAGACAAAGCGGATGAAGATCGTATTTACATTATTAAAGCAAATGGTGGCGTACAACTGCCTGATAGCGGTCATTGGTTTGCCAGTAATGACGCGCAAATGGAGCCAGGTGATACGGTTGTCGTGCCACTAGATGCAGACAAGCTAGACCAGTTAGTACTTTGGCGTGACGTGAGCCAGATTTTCTACCAAATAGCACTCGGCGCTGCCGCAGTGGGTAGCTTATAGGTATACAGTCGGGCTCAGAGTCCGCCAAGACCGTCATTCCGCAAAGTCGGGTTCAGAGTACGCCAAGGCTGTCATTCCGGACTTGATCCGGAATCTAGAGTCCGCTTACTTTGACTTCGACTATTTATTGCATCTTTTGGCGTGCTTTAGACGTGTTTCAAAAGCGCTATTATAGCCTCGTAAACTCAAAAACCTATCGAAGGGTGAAATCCCGTCGAGCGCTTGCGCTCCGGGTCGCTTTTGGGTCCTAGGGTCTTTGGCGAAACAAAGACCCTAGCTGCTGTCGGCCAGTGCCGATGGAATCTAGCTTAAATGGGTTAGAGTACGCCAAGACCGTCATTCCGGACTTGATCCGGAATCTACAGTTATTGGTTCTGCCCCTTAACTCGTCCGCCGCACGAAAGCGGCGCTGAAAAAACCAACAACAATAACAAAGGGCTGTTACCATGCCTTGGTATCTATTAACCACAAAGCCCCGTAACGAAGCCCGCGCCTGCGAAAACATCCAAAACCAGGGCTATCAAGCATTCTACCCAGACTACCAAAACACGCGCCTAAAAAACGGCAAGCGCACAACGCAAACAGAAGCTTTATTCCCTGGTTATTTATTCGTCAACGTGGCCGGTAACAAAGCAAACTTTAACGCTTTACGCTCAACCCGCGGTGTTTATGATTTCGTCCGTTTTGGTGGGCAACTCGCCCAAGTTAACCAGGCGCTTATTTCACAGCTGCAAAGTAATATCGCCAGCTTACAACACGCAGCTGCAGCCAATAGCGCTACCAATCTTCATAAGGGTGATATCGTTACCATTACCGACGACCCGTTTAACGGTTTATCTGCCATCTACCAAACGCAAGATGGCCTAGAACGCTCCGTGTTATTCATCAAGCTGCTCGAAAAACAAACAAAACTCACCCTAAAAAATACCGAGTTCAAAAAACAAAGCGCCTAGCAAAAAAACACCCAATATAAGTCTATAAAGCGCTACAAAAAACTGTAAAAAACTGTCATATTAGTTATTAGCGTACAGGAAAACAAAAGAGCAAGGTCGCTCGAACAAGGCAAAAGGAAAACGCCCCTCGGGCGGAAGCGTGCCTAAATAATACTAGGCAGCCGCGTCATTCTCAGCTTGATTGGGAACCTTACAATATATCTGCCAAATGGAGCGCTGCAGTCGTCATTCTCAGCTCGACTGGGAATCTCAGAACATATCGCCGAGTAGGGCTTTGCATTAAGTAAGTCTTTGAAACATGAGCTCAAAATGTCGTTCTTTAGGAATGCCCAACCATTAACAAACGCTAAGCCATTTAATGCCAAACCTCAGCTAATATTGATGGCAATCAAATAACGCACTTCAAAATGAAGTGAATAGATATACAGAAGTCTCGTACACACAAAAATTGAACGAAGCTGCCAAGATTATAGAAGCTTCGTAAACACAAAATGCTATCGAAGCAAATAACCCCTTGGCTTAAGGGCGAAGAACGAAAGGAAAAACCGGATTTGCGCGAGGACTGTCTGAGCGAACGAAGTGAGTGAGTTCCGCAGCGCCGGCTTTGAGTAAGTGATAAGCGAACCCGAAGGGCCGAAGAGCAGGGGCCGTTTTGGATTATTAAGGGCTTTTGCAGGCGCAAAGCCCTTAATTCGCCTTTAGGCGAAACCTGAAAAGAAAAAATATCAACCGGCTATGCCGGAAAACAAAAGAACACTACAGTAACGGAAGCAATAAAAAGTGTCAGAGCAACAACCCTCGATTCTCGGGACTAGCCATGCGCCCCAATCGCACCCCCCCTACGATGACGAAATAGACCTCCTCGAACTCTGGCGTGTCCTCATGCGCGGCAAGTGGATCATCATCGGCTTCACCGCCATCTTCTCTGTTGCCTCCGTCTTCTACGCTCTTTCACTCCCAAATATGTATAAAAGCACCGCTGTACTTGCCCCTGCAGAATCCGCAGGAGGTGGCGGCCTTGGCAAACTCGCAGGTCAATTCGGTGGTCTTGCCTCATTGGCTGGCATTAACCTTGGTGGTGGCGGTTCCAATAAAACCGCCGAAGCACTTGAAATCCTCCAGAGCTGGGCTTTTATAGAGGAATTTATTCAAGAGCAAAATATCGCCACGCAAGTGTTTGCAGTCAAAGACTGGAACCCTGAAACCGACGAGCTGATCTACGACACCGAAATCTACGATCCGCAAACTCAAACCTGGACGCGCGAGCCACCTAAAGGTAAGCAAGCAGAGCCAAGCTCTTGGGAGTTATACGAGCAGTTCAAAGAATACCTGTCAGTAGGCGAAGACAAAGTCAGCGGCTTTACCAGTCTTGACATTGAATACTACTCGCCAGAAGTCGCCAAAGTGTGGGTGGATGCGCTCCTTAATAAAATCAATTCCAAACTAAAAGCGCGTGACGCCGAAGAAGCACAAAAAAACGTCAGCTTCCTAAAGCAACAAATTGAAGAAACTCCACTCGCAAGCATGCAGAGTGTTTTCTACGACCTCATTGAAGACCAAACCAAAGTGCTCATGCTTGCCAAAGGCTCTACCGAATACGTTTTTAAAACCGTCAGCGAGTCGCGTGTATCGGAAGAAAAGTCCAAACCAAAACGCGCTTTGATATGTATCTTCGGTGCGATGCTTGGTGGCCTGCTCGGCTGTATTATTGCCCTAATACGGGGCTTAAAGAATCAAGATTGAAAGATGGAAT
Organism: Oleiphilus sp. HI0066; assembly: GCF_001635725.1. Classification (NCBI taxonomy): domain Bacteria; kingdom Pseudomonadati; phylum Pseudomonadota; class Gammaproteobacteria; order Oceanospirillales; family Oleiphilaceae; genus Oleiphilus; species Oleiphilus sp. HI0066. Next base: position 8,742 of record NZ_LWFH01001511.1, on the reverse strand, counting down.
TGGATAAAATGAAAAAAATATTGGTTACAGGGGCGGGCGGTTACATAGGTAGCGTGTTAGTGCCAAAGTTGTTGGAAAAAGGCTATGCAGTTGTTGCTCTAGATAGGTATTTCTTCGGTCAGGATAAGCTTACTCCCCATGCAAACCTTCAGATTGTGGTCGAGGATTCTCGCAAGATTCCAGAAAGTCTTTTTGAGGGTGTCTATGGTGTGATTGATCTGGTCGCAATAAGCAATGATCCGAGTGGCGAATTGTTTCAAGACGTGACTTGGGAAATAAATCATCAAAGTCGTGTGCGAACTGCCAATCTCGCAAAACAGGCAGGTTGCGAGCGATATGTCCTGCCTTCAAGTTGTAGCATTTATGGATTTCTTGATGAGGTTGCATCCGAATCTACGCCAACCAATCCATTAACAACTTATGCGAAAGCAAATGAACAGGCAGAATTTGGTGTTTTGGAGCAATCTTCGGCTGACTTTTGTGTGGCTGTAATGCGTCAGGCAACAGTGTTTGGTGCGAGTCCGAGGATGCGATTTGATTTAGCTGTTAATGGGATGACTTACGGCGCGTATTCAAACAAAGTTCTGCCTTTGATGAGGGACGGTAAGCAATATCGTCCTATGCTGCATGTCCAAGATACAACGGATGTAATGTGTTTGTTGCTTGAGTGTGATTCGGGGCTAGTGAATGGTGAAATTTTTAACGTAGGTAGTGCTGAAAATAATTACCAGTTAGGGGATCTTGGGCAGCGAGTCGCAAGACAGGTTGGCGAACTCCTTAATGAAGAAATTAAGGTAGAGTGGTATGGCGATCCCGACCACCGAAGTTATCAAGTGGATTTTAGTAAAATCGAGCGCACCTTGGGATGGAAGGCAGCATGGAATGCAGAGCGGGGTGTGAAAGAGATTGTTGCCGCCCTTCAAGCAGGTACTTTGGATAAAACGCCCGAGACAATAACTTTAGACTGGTATAAGCAGCTTGTTTTTTGGGCGAATAAGCTTCGCGGAATGGAAATTTATGGCGGCCTATTGGAGCTAGCTGACTAATGAAAGGCATAGTATTAGCCGGTGGCTCGGGTACGCGTTTACACCCGATCACGCTAGGTGTATCAAAGCAGTTATTACCTATCTATGACAAGCCGATGATCTACTATCCATTGTCGGTATTGATGCTTGCCAAGATTCGCAAAATCTTAATCATCTCAACCTCCGAGGATCTTCCTCAGTACAAGCGGCTTTTAGGTGACGGATCGCAGTTTGGTATTCAGCTTGAATACGCCGTACAAGAAAAGCCGGAGGGTCTCGCGCAAGCCTTTATCATCGGTGAAAAGTTTATTGGTCAAGATTCAGTGTGTTTGGTTTTGGGTGATAATGTATTTTACGGCCCCAACTTCTCGCCGAAGCTTCTTGAAGCAAAACGCAAAGTCGAAGAAGAGCAAATAGCCACCGTGTTTGGTTATCAGGTAAAAGACCCTGAGCGCTTTGGAGTAGTAGAATTCGATCAAAACAAACAAGCTATATCTATTGAAGAAAAACCTGCCCAACCAAAGTCAAAACATGCCGTGACGGGATTGTATTTTTACGATAATCGTGTGGTCGACATCGCAAAAGCCGTACAACCTAGCTCGCGTGGTGAGCTGGAAATTACTTGCGTCAATAATGCCTATCTTGAGAAAAACAACCTGTTTGTAGAAACCTTAGGGCGTGGCTTTGCTTGGCTAGATACAGGCACGCATGAAAGCATGCTTGAGGCATCCCAGTTTGTAGAAACAGTCGAAAAACGCCAGGGTTTCAAGATTGCCTGTTTGGAGGAAATAGGCCTGCATAATGGATGGCTCTCTATCCAAGATCTTTTGGACAAAGTGAAGCAAATGGGGAAGGGGCAATACAGCGCTTATCTAAAGGAAATGGGAAAGGAGTTAGTTGAAGCTGAAGGGGCAGAACAACTGAAAAATTCGGAAGCAGTAAAAGATCAGGAAGTGTTAAAAGAGCTATGATTCCAGTTACGAAACCTTATTTACCAGATCGTGCAACAGTCGATGCCTATATCGACAGCATTTACGAGACCAATTGGCTTACTAATAACGGCCCTCTTGTTCAAAAACTAAGCCAGCGATTGGCGGAGTATTTGGGTATCGACCCCGATTGTTTTGTGCTTGTCGCCAATGGTTCATTGGCATTACACCTCGCCTACAAAGCACATGAGCTAAAAGGCGAGGTCATTACTACGCCCTTTAGCTTCATTGCAACAGCAAGCACACTAAAATGGGAAGGCTTGCAGCCGGTGTTTTCCGATATTGACCCAGACACCTGGAATATAAACCCAGCACTCATTGAAGAAAAGATAAGCGAACAAACCTCCGCCATTGTGCCAGTGCATGTATTTGGTAACCCTTGTATTGTCGAGGCTATTCAAGCTATCGCTGACAAGCACAGCTTAAAAACTGTTTATGACGCATCCCACTGTTTTGGGACAACCTTACATGGCGAATCAGTGCTCAAGCATGGCGATGCTAGCACCATCAGTTTCCATGCCACTAAACTTTTTCATTCGGTCGAAGGCGGCGCAGTAATTACCAAAACCAAAGAGCTAGCCGATAAAATCCGAAAAATGATCAATTTCGGCATTGATGGGCCTGATTCGATCGGAATGCTTGGTACTAATGCAAAGATGAGTGAGTTTCACGCGGCGGTCGGGCTTGCTGTGCTTGACGACATTGAAACTATCAAACAGCAACGTGCTGATATATGGGATGCGTATGCAAAAGAGCTAGGCCATCAATATCAGCTACAGCAGCGCCACTCAAATGCAAACAACAACCATGCATACTTCCCCATGGTGTTAGAGAGCGAACAGGCAGTGCTAAATACCGTAGCCAATTTGGCAGAGAAAGGTATTCAGGCTCGTCGTTACTTTTATCCTTCACTTGAGCAGGTAAAAGAATTGCAAAGTACAGCTGAATACCCAGTCTCTAGGGATATTTCATCGCGTATTTTGTGTTTGCCTATTTGGGCGGGAAGTACAGGTTTAAATGAGAGGTTTATTTTGGATTCGTTGAAAGGGATGGTGGTTGCATGAAAGTAGCAATTATGCAGCCATACTTTTTGCCCTATCAGGGATACTGGCAGTTGTTTTCAGAAGCTGACGTTTTTGTTTTATTCGATGTTGTTAAATTTCAAAAAAGAAGTTGGATGTCCCGGAACAGGGTTCTTCATAGCGATCCGTCAAAAGAATTTAACTATATAAAGATGCCTTGTATTGCTGATAGTCAAACCATGATTTCTGATGTTTCGGTTTCCTTGGGTGCTGATTGGTTAGGTCATATTGAAGGAGTTCTATCTGTTTACAAACGAATGAAAGCTCCAAACTACGAGCGCGTATACGCGCTTTTTGAAAAGTGGGCGAATTCCAATAGGTCGGGATTTACAGATGTAATCCAGTTAATTGTTGAAGATCTTTTGCCAGTTATCGGTGTTGGTTGTGATGTGCTTCAAGCCTCTAGTTTAGGCTTGGACTTCTCTGATATTCGAGGGCCGGGGGACTGGGCGCTGCAGATTACAAAGGCATTGGGGGGGGATGAATATGTTAACCCTTGTGGTGGGGTTGATATTTTTGATGCGCTTGATTACCAGCGTAATGGTGTAGATATCAAGTTTCTTAAACCACATCTTGAGCCTTATGTGCAAGGTCGTAGGGCGAACTTTACTGAAGGTTTATCTATCATTGATATGCTAATGTTTTGTTCTTTGGATGATGTAGGGAATCGAATTGAGCAATCGTATTCGTTAGTTGACCCTCAAGAACTTAAGGAAATATAAATGGATATGCACAAAGAATTCCCTAAAACAGTTGATAGAACAGATTTCTGGCGCCAGATTAAAAGGACGGTGAATGGCGAGCCGGTTAGCGAAGGGGATATCAATTCGATTGTAGAAGCTATCGATGCCCATTTGTTTTCAGAGTCGGGAGATGACGAAGTTCATTTGTTGGACTTAGGGTGCGGCAATGCCGCATTAGCAAGTTATATATTTGATCGCTTAGATAGTTATACCGGCGTTGATTTTTCAGAGTATCTAGTAGGAGTGGCGAAAGAATTTTTTAGCCATGACGTAGTTAGAGAGTATGTCGTTGCTGATATTTCTAAATTCGTGGCAAACATAAAAACTGCTGAAACTTTTACGCACGTACTTTGTTATGGAGTAATGTCCTACTTGTCCAAGGAGGCTGTTGATGAGTTGTTTGGCAAATTATGGGAAGTGCCGTCAATATCAAAAGTGTTTATCGGTAACTTGCCTAATAAACCAAAGGCTAAAGAGTTTTTCAGCAAGCGAAATATTTCCTCATATGATCTAGACGATAATATGTCGGCGATCGGGGTCTGGTGGCATGCTGAAGAGTTAATTGATTTGGCGAAGTCGAAGGGGTGGAAGGCGTCAGTATCGACGATGCCTGAAGGCTTTTATGCTGCAAAGTATCGTTTTGACCTAACTCTTCAGAGAGCTTAATTATATGAAGTTCGACCCCAAAATATACTCAACTTCTAATTTGTTCAAACCAAGTTCGGGCGAGCTTGAAAGCTATTTCGACCACCTTTCTCGAGGCACAATAGTAAATTTGTTTGAAGATCGTTTTCGTGATTATCATTCGAGCCAATACTGTCTTTCGTTTTCGACGGGCTTTTGGGCCTTAGTTGCTTCAATAATTGCTAAAACAAATAAAGGAGGCGCTAAGGACGTCTTGATGCCATCCATGACCTATAGGAGGTTAGCTGATGTTGTTAATTGGACGGGGATGGTGCCAAAGTTTATTGATATTGACCCTAACACGCTAGCTCTTTCTGTTGACAAATTGAGTCAGAGTATCGATCAAGATTCAGCGCTTATTTTACCTGTTCACCCTATAGTGAATTGTTGCCCTGTTCAGCAGCTTATAGATGTGGGGAGGCAGCATAATGTTCCTGTATTGTTTGATGCTGTAGAGTCGGTTCATGAGACCGTTTCAGGTAAACGTGTCGGCAGCTTTGGGGTTGGAGAGGTCTTTTCACTTCATGCCAGCAAACTGATCAATGGTATCGAAGGGGGGTATGTATGTACGGACGATCAGGAATTTTTTGATAAGTTAAAGTCAATTACGACCACCTCTTCTTCAAAGTATCGGCTTCCCTACATTCAAGCAGATATTCATCCTCTTCATTGTGTGTACGCGTTAGCAGGTTTGGATGCCATTGAGCGCAATGTTTCTCATAACAGGCAGGTGTACGAGGCTTATGAGCAGCAGCTAAAGGGGCATCCATTTGTTAGGTTATTGCATTTTGATCAGTCGGAACAAACATCATTTAAAAATATAGTTGTAGAATTTACTGAGACTAGTCCAGTGTCCAGAGATGATTGTGTTAAACAATTGAACTTTCTGGGGATACAGTGTCGAGCTCACTATTACCCTCCGCTTCATGATAAATCTGCTTCTTACGCAACGAAAAAAACTGATTTGAAGTCGACCAATGAGCTGAAAAACTTGTTTCTGAACTTGCCCTGTGGGCAGAGGTTCGCTCCTGAAAACGCCAAGAGTGTAGTTGTTGAATTAAATAAGTTGTTCGGCCTTTAATTAGTTGGGTAAATAGGAGTTGATAATGCTAGATTTTGAACGTTTTAAAGAATGTATTGATTCGGTCGACGCCACCGACTACTTCACTAACCATGGTCCAAAAGCACGCATTTTTGAAGACTTAGTTGCTTCATTATTAAGTGCGAATGCTGTCGCGGTGGCTAACCTCTTTGTGGCCTCGGCTATGGTGTCAGTCGAAGTACCTGACGCTGATGCTGTCGATATTAAAGATGCAAGAATAAAGAGCGGCATAATATTAAATAAAATTAGAAGCGGGACGGATAATTTATGTTCCGCCCGGAATAAGTTTTATGAAATCGACTTTTTAAATCGTCCAAAAAATATAGATAACATCAAAGCGTTAAGTGGTCAGGTTTGCTTCGTATTAAACCCTTTTGAGGACGTGGAGTTGTTGAAAAGTATTGTTCAGAAAGCTAGTTGCGCTATCATCAGCCATGAGCGAGGTGAGTTGATTGATACCTACACTGGCGGCACCATCGTTTCAACTAATGATCTATTTCTTGAGCGTATGAGGAATATTCGAAGTAGTTACGGGGTAAACGAACTGGTTTCGGTGCCGATTACTTCGAACGGCAGGTTTTCTGAAGCGCAAGCTCTTCAAGGAATTATGTCTTGTAGAGAACGCCTAAATATACTAGACGCATAGTGTTAGTTTGATTTTATTAAAAAACACTGTTGCCAACTATGTTGGCCGTATCTATGTCATCGTTACGGGTATTGTTGTACTTCCATTGTATATGCAATACCTCGGTGATGAGGCTTATGGCTTGGTGGGTTTGTTTACGGTTGTTCAATCCTGGATTCAGTTGCTTAATATGGGGCTTGCGCCAACCCTCGGGCGAGAGGCTGCAAAGGCTAGAGCCTCAAAGCATGGGTTCGAAAGTTTTTACCGGGTATTAACGAGCTATGAGCTGATCTTTGCTGTTCTGGTTGGCTTAATGATTTTTGCCACGGTGTTAGGTAGCGGCTGGTTTGCCACTTCCTGGCTCAAAGTAGAGAGCCTAGCGATTACGAGCGTTGAGCTTTCGGTGATGCTGATGCTGTTTGTCGCTGCGGTGCGTTTTCAGGGTAGTTTGTATCGTAGCGGCATTATGGGGCTTGAAAAGCAAGTCTACATGAATGTTATGGATGTTATTTTTGTTTCATTACGGTTTCTCGGCGGCCTTTGTTTAGTGGCCTTCATCTCCAATAATGTGGTCCATTATTTTGTCTACCAGCTTGTGCTTTCATTGGCCGAGTTGGTTGTTGTGCGTAACAAACAGTTTGCTCTAGTGCCTAAGAGCGTTGCGCGTAGCTATGGATTTTATTGGAGCGTTGTTAAGCCTACCTTGCCCTTTGCAATGGGTATAGCGTACACGGCGGGTATCTGGGTGTTGATCACTCAAGTCGATAAGGCCATATTATCGGGCGGGTTGAGTCTGACAGAATTTGGTTATTACACTTTAGTGGCTCTAGTCGTGGGTGGCATACTGCAAATATCCCAGCCCTTGTCCGAAGCAATTCGCCCGAGAATGACGGTATTTGCCGAGTCAGGAAAAACACAAGAGTTACATGCGCTTTATCTGCTTGGTACGCAGTTGGTTGCAGCGGTATGTTTATCAGCGGCGTTTGTTATTGCATTTAATGCAAGGCCTTTGATTTACCTTTGGACGGGAAATCAAGATGCAGCCGCTTGGAGTGAAGAGGTGCTTTTTTGGTTTGCGCTAGGCAATGGCATATTGGCGGTGGCCGCGTTTCAGTACTACCTGCAATTTGCTTACGGAAAGTTGAAGCTGCACGTTTTTGGCTCAACCTTATCTGCTTGCGTGCAGGTGCCTGTGATTGCCTATGCAGCCTATCACTATGGCGCACTGGGTGCAGCAAAAGCATGGTTCGGGGTGCGGCTGTTGTTTTTTATTTTTTGGGTGCCTGTGGTGCATCGTGCTTTTGCGAAAGGTTTGCATGTGCAGTGGTTATGTAAGGCTGTTTTGCCGGCGGCATTGTTTATCTTTTCGGTTAGCTATTTTTGGCCGCAGCATCTTTTTGGGGAAGATCGAATTGGGCTACTTTGTAATATCTTGACCCAATCACTGACGGTTTTTATTTTCTCACTTTTGTGTATCAAAACGATAAGGCATCGTTTTCTGGGTTATTTTGGGTCTGTTTTTAATGAGTGATAATATAGTCGTTTCAGTTTGTGTGATTACTTACAAACACTCTAGATATATTCGAGATTGTTTGGAAGGAATCTTTAATCAAAGAACTACATTTGAATTTGAGGTAATAGTTGGTAACGATTCTTCTCCTGATGAAACCGCACGAATTTTGAATTCCTATAAAGATAGTGTGAAGCGCTCTTATACTCCAATAAATAGACCCTCCAATATTGGTGGTAAGAGAAATTTTGTGGATGTAGTTGCTAGAGCGAAGGGCGAATACATTGCAATCTGTGACGGTGACGACTATTGGATTGACCCTCTAAAGCTCCAAAAACAGTATGACGCACTCCAGCGTCATCCGAATGTAGATTTATGCTTTCACCCTGCGAAAGTAATTGGCAATGAAAAGTTTCATTCAGTACGTAACAACTTAAGTGCTGTAGAGATGATTTATTCGTTAAATCAAGTGATTGAAGGCGGTGGTGCGTTTATGCCAACCGCTTCTTTACTAATTCGTAAATCCTCCATTTGCCCTTTTCCAAGCTGGTTTGTCGACAAGGCGCCTGCAGGAGATACCTTTATCCAAGTATTAGGCTCTATTCGAGGTGGCGCACTTTTTTTGCCAGATGTTATGAGCGCCTACACGAGGTTTAGTGTTGGCTCGGCGACAGCTAGCAATTTGCAACATTTTTCGTTCGAAAAAATAAAAACGCAAGCGAAAAATTATCGCTATTGCTATTTAAAACTGGCCGAGAGGCTTGACCATAATTCGGGTATAATTTGCCGTGCAGCTATGTCTAAATTACTATTTGATTTGTCGGTTAAAGCCCTAGATGCGAGCAATCCAAACTAAGCGGCAGAACATTGTTTTTTTTGTCAGATTAGTCCACGAACTGTCAAAAAGCTCTTTAAACAATCCAACATATCCAGCATCTAGGGCTTTAACCGACAAATCAAATAGTAATTTAGACATAGCTGC
>NZ_LWFH01001510.1:0-839 GCF_001635725.1 Oleiphilus sp. HI0066 | reverse complement strand
AGCAACGTTTTCAAGAGTCAGCTTGCCGGCCTCTATTTTTGAGAAGTCTAATATATCATTGATCAACACTAACAAAGCATCAGCGCTGGATTTAGCAAGCTTCACGTGCTGTATTTGCTCCTTGGTCAGGCTGCTCGATTCAAGCAATCCCAACATGCCAAGAATTCCATTCATCGGCGTACGGATCTCGTGACTCATACTAGCGAGGAACTCAGATTTCAATTGGGCTGATTCTTCTGCTTTGAATTTGGCATCTTCCAAATATTGCTGTGTTTTTTCTTGATGTGTGACATCTTGTTGAAAACCCAGAACATGCGTCACAAGGTTGTCATGATTACGTATCGGCGTTAACGACAGCTGATTATGGAATTCCTCTCCCGATTTTTTATAGTTGATGATATTTACCGTGATTGGTTCAAAATTACGCAGCGCCGATTTTATCAAAGCCTTTTTGTGAGGCTGTGTGTTTTGACCTTGAAGAAAACCGCAATTTCTACCGATCACTTCGTTCGCAGCATAGCCAGTTTGTCTTTCAAAAGCCTTGTTTACATATGTAATCGGAAACCCTTGCTCTGTTGCATCAGAAATAATAATTGGTGTTTGGGCTTCATCAATCGCCTGATTTTTTATCGACAGCTCTTGCTTTAATTGCTCTGATTTCGTGATGTCCACACCTGTAATCACGATACCGATCACTTTATCAGAACGATCCTTGTATAGTGTTTTGTGCCAGCTGACTCTTGAAAACGTTGCTTTTGATATCGTCAATCTACTGTCGGATGTTTCCAGCAGTATTGCATGCGTATCTGAAGATAAGTCTTTAGAGTTAATTCTCGATA
>NZ_LWFH01001509.1:0-938 GCF_001635725.1 Oleiphilus sp. HI0066 | reverse complement strand
GCTCGGGGTCTTGGGAAGTAAAACACATGGAAATTGGCTCTCTAGAGCTAGAGATTCCCCAAAATCAGATTTACCCTTAGAAAATCAAGCGGCGTGTTTAACAACGTTGTTGTCCTAACCAATTAAATATATGAGCCTGGACTAGAGGAAGACTGGTACCACCGATCGTCCAATGGCAAACTCCCTCCATCAGTTGAAGTGTTGCCTTGTTTTGAAATAGAGATTTAATCTTTAGTTGCAGTGCTGGCGGGGTAATTCGATCTTCTTTTCCGGATAAAATAAGAATCGGGCAATCTATTTTTGTCGGGTCTACTTTCGTCGGTGGGTTAGAAAGAACAAACCACATACCAATCTCTGTAGACGCTTGTCCGGACTCCAGTGTCGATAGTGTAAAAATATCTTCTTGGGTTCTTTCTGTTTGGGTATTGGCAATGCCGTATTGCACATTACGAAGCGTCAGTTCGGTTGTTTTTTTCCATAGCGGAAATTTGAATAAATTGTGACCAAATGAACGGATAACAGATAAGCTCCATCCATTAATGCCCGCTGGCGCTGCACTCGATAGTAAGACTAAGCGATGAATTTTTTTCTCTTGGGCAACAAGTTGTGCAATCAGTCCGCCCATAGAGTGGCCAACAAGAATTGGTGCTTCATCAAGCTCATCAATATAACTTGTTACGAACTCAACATAATCTCTGATGCTTGTAGTCGCTAATTGCGCTTTCGTTATTGATGTATGGCTATCCTTAGGGATGTGAAAAGGCAGATCAGGCGTGTGGGTCTCATACCCTTCAGACTCAAAGGTTCGCTTTAATTCAGATAGGGTATCACCCGTACTCCACATACCATGAATGATAACCACGGGAGGGAAACTCATATCGTACATAAAGCGACCTCTGTCTTAGTCATTTTAATTATTAAGCGGCTTTATTCTTAAT
>NZ_LWFH01001508.1:0-687 GCF_001635725.1 Oleiphilus sp. HI0066 | reverse complement strand
TGTTGTGTGTAAAATCATGGACTACGGCAAGAAGATATTCGAAGAGAAAAAACAAAAGGCAGCTCAGCGCAAGAAGCAAAAGCAGACCCAAGTTAAAGAAATTAAGTTAAGGCCAGGGACGGAAGAAGGGGATTATCAGGTAAAACTGCGCAACCTGATACGTTTCCTTGAAAATGGGGACAAGGCTAAGGTGACGATTCGTTATCGAGGTCGTGAAATGGCCCATCAGGAGATCGGCATGCAAGCACTTGAAAGGATCGAACGTGATCTTGAAGAGTACGGCACTGTCGAACAGCGACCAAAAATGGAAGGTCGTCAAATGATGATGGTTCTAGCCCCTAAAAAGAGAAAGTAAAACACAGCTGTGGTTACTCGCCACAACTAGGCGCTTTGTTTTACTCAAATATTGATCCAATGCGGAGTGAGTTATTATGCCTAAGATGAAAGTAAAAAGCGGTGCGGCTAAACGCTTTAAAAAGACAGCCAACGGATTCAAGCATAAGCAATCCTTTACTAGCCACATTTTGACCAAAAAGTCGCCAAAGCGTAAGCGTCAGCTTCGCGGTTGCAAGCAAGTTGCAGACGCGGATCAAGCGTCAATCAAGCGCATGTTGCGTATCTAATTGGTTCAAAAAATTTAGTTTAGGAGAACACTATGCCTCGCGTAAAACGTGGAGTTACCGCGCA
>NZ_LWFH01001507.1:0-888 GCF_001635725.1 Oleiphilus sp. HI0066 | reverse complement strand
CAAGAGCAAGAGCAAGAGCAAGAGCAAGAGCAAGAGCAAGAGCAAGAGCAAGATATCGAAATTAGTATTGATGCACTTGAGGAATCTCTAGCTGAAGCCATTCCAGAGTATGCTGTAGAAGAAACTGAAGAAGAGCTTGTAGCGACGGAACTAGAAGCTGTACCAGAAGAAACCATCCAAGTTGAAGAAGTTGATCAAACTGCTTCAGGATCTTTGGCGGAACTTGATCCTGAGTTAGCTGAAATTTTCTTGGAAGAAGCGCTAGAGTTGATCAATCATTCAGGCGAGCTACTGCACCAATGGCAGAGTGAGAGTGATAATTTTACGCTTGTAGGTGAATTGCAGCGCGATCTACATACGCTAAAAGGTGGTGCACGTATGGCTGAGGTCACTGCAATTGGTGATCTCTCACATGAGTTAGAAACATTGTTTGAGCGCACGGTTGAAGCACACACCGTTGCGAGTCCGGCCGTGATTGAACTTTGTCTTCAGTGTCATGATGCACTAGCGTCTATGGTCGATAGTGTTGAAGCGGGTTCTGTTCCTGCTCCAGCATTAGATTTGCTAGAAGCTGTTAAGCGCTCTATTGCTGGTGAAGAACCAGTATTAAGTAAGGTTCCAGCACCTCAGCCTGAGCAAACAGAAGTAGAATCTGAAGTTGAGAATATCGAGGCTACAGAACCTGAAATTGTTGAAGTTGAAGAGATAACGCTCGTAAAAGAGACGACAATTCCAGTTGAGCCAGAGCCAGCGGAACCTGTTAAGCCTGAATTATCAGAAGAAGACGCCCTCGATAAAGAAGTGCTTGATATGTTCGCCGAGGAGGCGCAGGAACTCATCGAAGCGCTCGAAACGAACATGGCGGATTGGGCTGATGCGCCAACCGAA
>NZ_LWFH01001506.1:0-1441 GCF_001635725.1 Oleiphilus sp. HI0066 | reverse complement strand
CGCACGTGGGAATTAGCGCGAGATAAAGACATGGCCTTTAGTGCGGCACAGCAACAGACTGGAGGTTTGAGCGGTAGCCGGAGCCTAGATCTCTACGAAGGCGGCAGCGGCACTCTCGATACTTTTGGATTGCTTACTCTGGGAACAGGCTCTGACCGAGCAATTGGGCATATGACTGAAAATGGCCAGCACTTAGCTTTCACAACCCGCGACACATCAAACAATAGCGCATCACGCAGCCTTATCATCGCCACTAAGGCTCGTAACGATGATATCACCCTAAGTAGCACGCCTCTTGATTTCACATTGAGTGGAAATTATTTCTATATGGATGCAGATAAGCATCGTCTAGCAAATGTAAATGAATCGCGCTTAAGTTTAGAAGAGGATGGCAGCGGCTGCAGGGCAACTCTCGGTTTGCAATCGGTATCGGTCGAGCATGACCTGAGCAGCAACGGCACGCTTTCAATGCCAGTTATTTCAAGCACGACCAACTATAACAGTGCATCATGCTCACTCGACAAAGGCCAAGTAGAAATAGTCTTCAATATCGGTGGGGATGCGTTAACACTGCGAGGTTTCGCGGCAAGAGAAGATGGCGCGACAGGCAAGACAGTCAAATTAATTAATTTGCTCTGGCTACAGGATAATGCTCTTGGACTAGTGTTCGCACAGTTAGACCAAGATCTTAGTCCGACCTTCGACAATTAGCGCATGAGCAAACCACCAGCGATCACCAAAGAAGCGTTTCGGGATAAGCTGAAACGCGCTTATAAATCTGCAGGTCGCGAAACCATCGAAAAAGCGCTGCTACTCTACTACACCATGCGCGACCCCAAAACACCTACGTGGTGCAAAGGCGTTATCACTGGGGCTCTGGCCTACTTCATTAGTTTTATCGATGGCATCCCTGATCTTACACCCGTACTAGGCTATACCGATGATTTAGGCGTCATGATTGCTGCAATCTCAGCGCTCGCAGGCCATATCACGGACGAAAACAAACAAAAGGCTGCCGACAAAGCGGAGCAAATCATTCCATAACAGCTTCTTCACCTTACAGCGGTTGATTCAGATTTCTCGGATCGCTAGACTGCGCTAAAAATAAAAGAAGAGGTATCCGATGTTCAGTTTTTTACCCGGAGTTGTTCGCGGCGTATTGATCGTTCTGATCATTATTCTTAATACCATTGTGTGTTTCCCATTCTTAATGTCGGTGGCACTTCTAAAATTTATTTTGCCACTTTCATTTCTTAGCAAAATTTGCACAAAAATCGCGATCCAAATCGCTACCTTTTGGATTGGAGTAAACAGCAGCCTATTCACTTTATTCCTAAAAATGGACTGGCATGTAACGGGGCTAGATGGGCTAAGCAAGGACGAATGGTATCTTGTTAATTGTAATCATCAGTCTTGGGCCGACATTCCTGTCGTTCAGAAA
>NZ_LWFH01001505.1:0-1021 GCF_001635725.1 Oleiphilus sp. HI0066 | reverse complement strand
GTCGGGACTTCCGGGGCAGGAAAAACAACCTTGTTAAATATACTTGGTGGTTTAGATTCGCCAAGTGCTGGTGATGTGGTTCTTTGCGGACAAAATTTATCACAAGCGAAAGAAAAACAAATTACGAAGTTACGAAATCAACAGCTTGGCTTTGTATATCAATTTCATCACCTTTTGGCGGAATTTACGGCGCAAGAAAATGCCGCAATGCCATTAATTATTGCTGGTATGTCTAATCGCGAAGCAATGAGTAAAGCGGCTGATTTACTTGAACGAGTTGGTTTAAAAGAACGCTTGGGACATAAACCTGCTGAACTTTCTGGAGGGGAACGTCAGCGCGTAGCCATTGCACGTGCGCTTGTTAACTCGCCACGAGTTGTCATGATGGACGAGCCTACTGGTAATCTAGATGCCGAGACTGCGGAATCTATTCAAGCTTTGATGCTTACTTTGCGACAAGAGATAGGGACTAGTTTTGCCGTCGTGACGCACGATATGGCGCTCGCCCAAAAAATGGATCGAACACTTGTGTTAGAGCGAGGTGGATTAGTTGAACGTTAAGCCTGTTCTCGACGCGCTTTTCGTTCAGTCCATCTTTTCTTTACGTTTCTCTTCCAAAGCCAGCCAACAATGAAGTAGCTAGCGAAGCCTCCGATAATTCCACAAATCACTGCTCCCAAATATAAAGGCACGCCAACTGTGTAAAGGCGTTCTGAGAGCCACTCCCAAGTCAGTTCATACTCAAAACCAAGCGGTGGCATTTGCAGAACCCAAGCGCCTACAAGGTATTCGAAATAGAAGATCGGAGGCATTGTGATGGGGTTGCTAAACCATACTGTTGCTACGGAGAGCGGTAAGTTTGCATTGAGCCAGACTGCGACAAATGCCGCAGCAACCATCTGAAAGGGCATAGGCATGCAGCCCCAGAAAAAACCGATAGCGATTGCTTTCGTTACGCTGTGACGATTCATGTGCCACAGGTTTGGTTCATGAATGACATCGCCCAAGAAACGAAGAGACT
>NZ_LWFH01001504.1:0-655 GCF_001635725.1 Oleiphilus sp. HI0066 | reverse complement strand
CAGAACAAAATCGTCAACGTGCTGTAGCGATTGAAGAAGAGAAGGTGACACGAGCGCGTGATCTTGAGATTGTATCTCGTGAACGTGAAGTTGAACTTCAGAAGATTGAGGCTGAGAAAGCTGTTGAAATTGAGAAGAAAGAAATCGCAAATGTTATTCGTGAGCGTGTAGCAGTTGATAAAACTGTTGCGATCGAAGAAGAAAGGATCAAGGAAGTTCGCGAAGTATCTGAAGCGGACCGCGCTAAGCAAACTCAAGTGTTAGCAGCAGAAGCTAAAGCTGAAGAGGACAAGGTTAAACAAGTTAAGGCTGCAGAAGCAGAAGAGTTATCTGCAAAACATAAATCTGTTGAGATTACGACTATTGCTCAAGCTGAGCTTGAGGCTGCAGCTAAAGAAGCCGACGCGAAGAAAAAGCTAGCAGAAGGTACGCAGGCAGAGCGCGCAGCCCCTGGATTGGCGGACGCTAAGGTTCAGGAAGCAAAAGCAGTAGCTCTTGAGAAAGAGGGTGTGGCAGAGGCGACTGTTATACGTGCTAAAGGTGATGCTGAAGCTGATGCATTGTTGGGTACAGGTAAAGCAGAAGCAGACGTTACTGCTGCACAAGGTGATGCTGAAGCGAAAGCTGCGCGGGAACTTGGCTTGGCAGGTGCTGA
>NZ_LWFH01001503.1:0-521 GCF_001635725.1 Oleiphilus sp. HI0066 | reverse complement strand
CCCAATAGCGGCGGCCGCAGTAAGCAAGAAGAAGCACAAGATCGTGCTATTCGCCCGAAATTACTAGCTGACTACGTAGGTCAGCCTGTTGTCAAAGAACAAATGTCTATTTTCGTTGAGGCAGCAAAAAAACGAGAAGAGGCACTTGATCATGTTCTTATTTTCGGTCCGCCTGGCTTAGGTAAGACAACGCTCGCGAATATCCTCGCTAATGAACTTGAATCTAACATTCAGTCTACGTCTGGGCCGGTGCTCGAAAAGGCAGGCGATTTAGCGGCCTTACTCACCAACTTAGAAGAAGGCGACATTCTTTTTATTGATGAGATTCATCGTTTAAGTGCGAATGTCGAGGAGGTTCTTTATCCCGCGATGGAGGATTATCAGCTCGACATTATGATTGGTGAAGGCCCAGCAGCGCGGTCTATTAAGTTGGATTTGCCCCCGTTTACACTGGTTGGCGCTACCACGCGCGCCGGACTATTAACGTCACCACTGCGTGATCGATTCGGTATTGTTCAGCG
>NZ_LWFH01001502.1:0-1208 GCF_001635725.1 Oleiphilus sp. HI0066 | reverse complement strand
AGCTAGCGCATTGCTGGAAGTTGAAGGTGCGGCTTACCTTATCGATGCAGGAATCATGGATATTGGCGAGCGATTTGAAGCGTCTTTTCTGAATGCAATATTTCTAACACATTTTCATCCTGATCACGTACAGGGTTTGTTTCATATCCGCTGGGGGAAAGAGCCCAACATTTCGGTATTTTGTCCCCCCGATAAGGATGGCTGCGCTGATTTGTACAAACACCCCGGCTTGCTCGAGTTTATCCATCAAAAGAAATACGCGACTCTAAAATTGGAAAATCTTGAGGTGACTTCATTACCTCTAATTCATTCAAAACTCACCTATGGGTATTTATTCCAGTGTGCCGGGAAATCGGTGGCGTATTTCACCGACACAAAAGGCTTACCGCCTAAAGTGCTTGAATATCTCACTTCTACCGATTTGGAGTATCTGATTATTGATACAAGTTCTCCACCTGATGTTGACAATAGAAACCACAACAATCTCAACGAAACTTTGGCCTTACACGATTCTATTGGACCACGAAAGACGATCATGACTCACATTGGGCACGACTTTGATAGGTGGTTAAAGCAGCACGGAGATAAGCTGCCTAGTGATGTCATTGCTGGCTATGATGGCATGACCTTAACGTTATGAGCACATTCCAAGCACATAAACGGGTCAACTAGGGAGTAGCCCATGATCGATAATGCCTTCGCATTGTTGACGCTATCGGTTCTAATGCATGTCGCATGGAACGTAATGACTCGTTTAGCGGATCCGCGCGCAAATTTTTTGTGGTGGGGCTTATTGGCCCATACGCTTATTTTTGCGCCTTGGGCAATAACCAGTTTGGTTATCGAGGCTCAATGGAACGCTGAACTCATAATCGCCCTTTTTTTTTCCGCAGTAGCTAATGTATTTTATTTCTTCGCTCTTAGACGTGCCTATCACCTGGCTAGCGTATCGTTTGTTTATCCAATTGCCAGAAGTTCTCCAGTTTTAATAGCGCTTTGGGCATGGTTACTATTTGATGAACAGTTAGGCTTATGGGGCATGGCGGGCATTTTCCTTAGTATTTCTGGATTATGGCTATTAGCTAAGGTTGACCCGGGCGAGCGCACTGTCCCAGCGATGAAATGGGCATCACTTGCGGCGATAGGTACGAGCATTTATTCGCTGAGCGACAAAGTAGCAGTCAACTATCTACCCAGTTTTAGTGCTC
>NZ_LWFH01001501.1:0-874 GCF_001635725.1 Oleiphilus sp. HI0066 | reverse complement strand
CTATGACGAATATGCCTTACAGGCGTTTCAAGCGAATGCCATAGGTTATGTACTAAAGCCGGCTAGAGAAGAGCAGCTTCTGCAAAGTTTGAACCAAGCACAAGCATTAAGTCAGGCTCATTTAAAGGCTGTCAAAGTACTGCAGGCAGGTCAAAGTGCGGATTCATTCTTTATTGCGAACACATGGGATGGCCAAGAAAAGATCGACCTCGACGATATACTGCTATTCAAAGCCGATCAAAAGTATGTGAATGTTATTCATAAGCAAGGCGAAACCTTAAGTAACCAAACCTTAAAAGAACTCGAAGAGCTTTACCCGCACTTCATTCGCGTGCACCGTAGCACTCTCGTTAACACTAAACATCTTAGAAAACTCAAAAAATCCGCATCGGGTACGCACATCATTGAGCTCAGCAATGGCCTCACAACGGAAGTTAGCCGACGGCATTGTAGTGAAGTTCGCGACCTTATCTCCTCTCTCTGAGCCGTTTTAGAAATTTCACAGATCTTTTTTTGTGCCACCCAGCACAGTTTCGGCTTAGTAAGGCGTCATTTAGTCGACACCGTTCTCACTCTCACTATGCCCATAAAAGCAGTTCACAAAAATGTCGCAGAACTTTATGTATGATCCGTAATGTTGTTAAGAAAAACGAGGTCAGTATCCGTGCGTCAACATAACAATAAAGCTAAAAAAATCGCTGGTATCTTTGCATTTGCGCTTGCTCTGTTCAGCACGTCGAGCCATTGTTTAGCCAATCCAAATATTCCAATCAGCGAAGACGACACGATCTTGGTTGACCAACAACCCAATACAAAAATCCCTTACAGTAAAATTGTTAGAACTGTTATTAAGAAGTTTTTTAATCTTGATAGT
>NZ_LWFH01001500.1:0-49066 GCF_001635725.1 Oleiphilus sp. HI0066 | reverse complement strand
TAATCGGTTCATCTTCGTTTCCGCTAATGTCGTTCGCTTGTAACGTTGGGACATCCGCCACTGGGATAACTGAAACATGATATTGTGCGGTGCTACTCGCTTCCGTAACCACACCACTATCTGGATCTTCGTCCTGATGCGTCACCATGACATCCAACGTAAAGTCAGTACTGTCATGCAACGGAGGCGTTAACGTCAGCGCTGCTAGATCCTCGGCCAATACAGTCACTGTATCGTCAGCATTGACCGTACCGTGGCTAAACACTGCGCCGTCTGGCACTTGCGAAAACATAACGCTCACAATGCTATCTGGGTCGACATTACCTATGATCATACTGAAGATATCCAATTGCATTGAACTATCTTCATTTACCTCTGTATACCCATCCCTGAGCGTTATCTCATCAATAACGTTTATGACAGTTACAGGCAATGGCGTGACCGTTTCAGCAGAAGTCGTTGCGCCCGAATCAGCATCAGTGTCTTCGACCGTAACTCGGACTGTTAATGTAAAATCATAACTGCTGTCCTTGGGAGGTGTAATGGTTAGTCCCGAAAGGTCACTCTCAGTCAACGTCCAGGTGTTATTGCCATTATCTATTCCAGCAGAAAGACTCGCACCAAATGGAACATCAGCTATCACTATCGACGTAATCTTCTCAGAACCATCACCATCAACTAAAGATGTCGAGATATTCAGATCGATAGCAGTATCCTCGTTACCCTCTGCCTGTTGCGTCACCACAAGCGGAGCATCGGCGATAGCTTCAACTTTTATATCAAGGTTCGTATCAACACGACCAATCTCAACGATAGACACGCTGTCAACTGCCACCTCTTGAGTAAGGGTAAACTCGTCATTTACAGAAGTGTCTTGGTCGGATGAAATTTCTTCATACTCAATAACACTGACCGATAAACGAACGTCATCGCCACTATGCGGACTTGGGATAAAAAATAGATCATCAAGATCGTCTGGGGCTAAACTATAGCTCCCATCGCCATTATCCACGCCTGCTGACAAACGACTTCCCTCAGGCAAATCGCTTATAATAATGAGTGTTTTTGTTGTTGGTGATGCCAAATCGCCAGGAGTAATGTCGATATCAAGAGCAATAGCGGTATCTTCGATTCCGATCGCTTCACCTACTTGAACGTCCAAGTCAACAGGTGCATCCTGAGCCTCACTGCCCATTTCGTCGATACGATTATCGTTATTGTTACCTGAAACAGAAGCGCCTGCGACACCGTTAAATCCGCCGTTCAAACCTGCACCGGTGTCATAGTCGGGGAGCGGCAACGGCTCTCCAAATGTGCTTTGATCAATCTGATTGCCTTCATTCTCCAAATTACTAGTATTTCTAGTCGGTGTGACAGGCGATGGTGCGGTGGTGCCGCTTGATATTGGTCCGACAGAGTCCGTTGTTACATCTCTTCCAGCTTCCTGAGCCGGAGGTTTAGTTGGCAGTTCCGATTGACGCGGTACTACTGGATCTGCTTCAGGAGATATGGGTTTATCCTGTTTTTCGTCGACACTTTTATCTACGTGCTGATTGTAAGTCTGATTAGATGACCCAGAGACTTTACCTTTACGGGATGTATTCTGACCGTCAGTATAAGGTGTATAACTCATCACTAATCTCCTTATTTTTCAGTAAAGGCGCGCTGTGAGGCGAGGCGAAGTGGTTTTAACAAGTATTGAATCACCGCTTTTTCACCACTTAAAATATCAGCTTGAACCACCATGCCGGGCAATAGGCGATTTCCCTCAGACCCGACCCACTGGTCATCCAGTGCTATATTAGCTTTGTAGTAAGGTTGACCGTCTTCATCTTGAAAACTGTTTTTAGAGACCTTCTGTAAGGTTCCCGTAACCATGCCATGTTGAGAAAAATCAAATGCTGTCACTTTAACATTGACATCTTGGCCCAATTTGAGGGAGGAGATATCCTTGGTATCGATTTTTGCCTCTGCAATTACTAGAGAGTCGTAGGGGATAATCTCGACTAGCGTAGCTCCAGGTGTCACTACTTCGCCAACAGCGTCGATTGTTAAACCTGTAACAAACCCTTTAATGGGTGAGCGAACTACGAGGTTATCAAAGGAGTGTTCCGTTCTAGTTAAGGTCTGTGAAAGTTCGTGTAGCTCGGACTCAATTGCCGCTAAGCGCATTGTTGCTTTTTCATCTATCGCGGCATAAGTTTCTGCAATCTCATGTTCTGCCTCCATTACCTCTTGATTCACAGAAGCTATACGACCAACTACGTTACTCATTTTTGAAAGCATCTCGTCGCGCTCCTGCGATGCTTGAATCAACAATAATTTACTCTGATTTCCGCTTTCTTTTAGCGTTTTAATCATGCTGACCTTCTCATCGATAGAAGCCAAATGATTCTCTTCGACTTTCAGCTGTTCCTCTAAATATTTCTGCTCATGCTTTTTCTGTTCTACTCTAGATTTCAAGCCATTTATTTTCGACATAGAAACGTCTTTTTGACTGTTAAATGCAACGATGTTGTGTTTTACAGCAGTCGGATAACTATCCACGAAATTAGAGAAATCTGGATTCCTACGTTCTATCAACGCGTGCAACCGCTCAGACTCTATCGATAAAAAAGCATGCCGTGCACGCAACTGAGACAATTCCGAAGCCATCAATACTGGATCGAGCATAAAAAGTACGTCTCCCTGCTCTACTAAATCTCCTTCTGCAACGGCGACCTCAATGACCTCAGCAGAGTTCTGGTGCTGGATCTGTACGATTGAGTCTGAAGGCACCAACTTGCCGTTGGCGCGAGTTACCTCGATAACCTGCGCGATCGAAGCCCAGAGTAATAACAACACTAAAGTCACTAAAATCAATTTTGGGGCGAGGGTGAACATCTTCCCCGGATTCTCTTTGTCAAATTCAGAACTGTAGAGCAAGGTTTGCTCGCTATTTTTTCCATATGCTCGGCTAATTGACTGATAAAGGTTCTTCATTGCCATCTCCTTACACAAAATCACCAGAATTCAAACGTTTAATTTCCTGCACACGACCGTTTTCCATGAGAACTTCGTGCTGCCCCAACCTTCGGATATAAGGATGAGTGGAGACAATAATCATTGTTGCTTCAGACGTTTTTGATTTGATGTAATCCATCAAATACCCGACAGAATACTCGTCAAGGTTACGACTAGGCTCATCAAGGATAATCAAACTCGCATCTCTAAGAAAAAGACGAATTAACCCTATCTTTTTGGTGAAACTTGCGGGGTATTGGCGCTCTCCACCCATCGGAGTGTCAAGACCTTCAGGAAGTAGCTGATCATCGTCAAACAATCCCATTTTTTCACATGCCTGCCGCAATCGCCCATCACTCGAATTAACCGAAGCGACCAGTAAATTGTCACGAAGAGAGGCTGTTAGAATCTGGGGTTCTTCAGACAGATAGGCAATCGAAGAGCGGTACTCAGACGCGGCATATCTGCGAATGTCCAGGCCCCCTATATGCACAGAACCAGATTGCGGTTGAAATTGTCCAGCTATCAATTTCAATAGGGTAGATTTTCCCGCCCCACTGTGACCAGACACAATGATAGTGCTTTTCTCAGGCAGAGATAGCTGAGGGATCTGAAGCGCCATAGCGTGATCATGATGATAACGAAAAGCTATATTTTGCAGAAAAATTTTTGAGGACAGATCTTCCTTACAGTAACCACGATTAGTAGATATGCTTTCGATCACACTATTGCATATCTGATTTACTGAAGTAACCGCTCGTCTGACGCTACCGATCAAATCAAAACTCATCGCGATTTGTTTGACTGGAGATAACAAACGCCAAATCAAAATCATGGCTGCGATCAGAACACCAAAATTCATTCTTTCTGCCATAATCTCGCTGGCGCCGATGACTAAGACACCTAGCCCAGTAATGGCAAGAATCAGGCTAGTTAAGCCATTCAACATCGCTTTTCGGCGGCCTTCAGCATAAACAGCAGTATCATGGTTAAGACAAACCCTCTGGTATCTTGAACGCCAACGCTCTACGGATCCCGAGTTAGATAATTCAGCAAAGCAATCAACTAGCTCGGAGCTTAGATCATTTAACTTCGTATTCTCTCGACTAACACGAAGGCTCAAAGACCCTTCAATTCGGCGTAAACTCCAAGCAACGATCAACATCGAAGCGATGCCGAGACAAGCCATAACACCGAGTCCAGGAGATAATATTGTTAACAGAACAACGAAAATAACTACAATTGGGATATCACATATTGCCTGCGCGGTAGGATGGGTAACAAACTGGCTTATGTTATCAACTTCGGCAACGCGCTGTGACTTGGTCGAAAGTTCAGAGTTGAGCAAATCGATTAGCCGATGGCGTACAATCCTATTAAGTACTTTCGGCTTCATGATGGATGAGAACCGTGTAGACACTTGACACAAGATACGTCCACGAATCAATCTCATCACAAACTCAGATCCGAGTAGTATCAGTGCTCCGATAATACTGCCAATGAGAACTAGGTAAGAACCCGTGGGTAAAACCTGGTCGTAAACCACCATGACTATTAGTGGTACTGACAACGCAAAAAATCCAGTTAACACGCTAGTCAAAAGTACATGAGTTTTTAAAGGTTTGAATCGTGCAAATGTTTCTCGAACATAATCAATATTTCTTGCTTCAAGATGCTCTTTCTCTTCGTCAAAAATAAAGTACATCATCCGCTTGTTAAGCAGCTGACTTTCTCGCATCTCAAGGTAATCATCACCATCGAAAACGTGGTAAATGGAATCACGATCAATTGATTCAACTAGTAACAGCTTTTCATCATCCACAACAAAATAAGGAAATCGTCGACATTCAGATTGGCTTGAAAAAATCTCATCATAATTTCTCAAAAATCCAAGCCGCCCTAACACTTCTGCAAGTTGATCAGTCCGAACAAATGCGTCTCTATAACCAAGGACACGTCTTACAGTTAAACTGTCACCCTCGAAAGCTCTATTTTTCAAAAACCTAACCAATACCCTTATATTGTTGTGGGTTTCTTTCTCACTATCATCGAGGGAGAAACGATGTCCGTCAGATCCGTCTGAGAGTGGATCGAAACGGTCGCTGTCATATTCATGGTAATTATTCATTCATCTGCCCCTGTACTGTATTTTTCTCAAACGCAAAGATATTTTGTGCCCAAGTTAATAAACTGCGACTGCTGGCTTACAAGAATAATAATATGGTCCTTTTGACGGCGTTTTATGGCCTCCAAAAATAGATTATTAGATACCGGATCCATGTCAGAGTTGATCTCATCAAACAGTAAAACCGGCGTATTGGAACAGAGACATCTTGCGATCGCGATTTTCTGTCGCATGCCTTGGTGAAAAACACCATAGTCAACATTATCAAGGTACTCATCGAAAGACTTAGGGAACTTGGCCAAATCTTTCGTCAACCCAATTTCATGTGACACGTCATAGGCAGATGATTCTCTGCTTTTGTTATGTAACGTGATGTTGTCTAAAAACGAACCCTTGACTAATTTTGGTTGTTGCGGACAAAGTGAGATATAAGGTGTCAAATCTCGGTTGGCAATTTTTCTAACATCGATACCAGAGTAACTAATGACCGCTTGATCGTGCTCACAAAGCCCTGCTAGGGAAGATAATAATTTTGATTTCCCAGCATTATTAGCTCCGCTGATTACTAAAATATCACCTTTCTTCAGCTCAATATCTTCGCTACTTTCGTGATCTGGATAATTTAAACCTGCAATACTGATAGTAATGTCTTCATCCAACGTGAAGTCTTCGGGAATCTCTGACGAAGGGGAGAGAAGTTGATCAAACTTACTTTGCACGGCGCTCAAACCATCACGACTTTGAAAAGTAAGCGCTACCCTTTGAGCTAGTGGGATCATGCGACCACTGATGATTGTGACAGCTGCGATGCTTCCAATGGAGATGTGATCACCAAAATAGGCTGCAGCGCCCGCTGAGACAGTAGCTATGATTATCAGTTGTGAAAACACATTGGTGAGTGTAATCACGTCTACAGAAACCATATCGAAAATATGTCTTGTTTTGAGCGCTGGTCGGGAAAGACGCGCATATTCGGAAGACAGCTGCTGTTCAGAGCCACATGCTTTAATCGTCTCTACACAGCCCAAAGCTTCCTGGACGATAATGTCAGAACCTTCCTGTTGAGAACCATTGCTTTCCTTAGCGTCCGCTTGAAGTGACAACGCAAAATTCAGGATCGTAAAATATGCGAGTATTGTTATTAAGGGCGCTAAAACTACCCACGAAGCGATATACGCAACTAAGATCAGAAATAAAATAAGAAATGGAAATTCTGCATACGCAATAATCTTTCGTACGGGCAAAGAGATTGAAGAAGAGATATCGCTTGAGAGAATTTGTTTTGCGGCTCGGACGTTCTCGCTACTGATATGACGGAAATTCGTCGTCAACGCTCCCAAAAATAAATTCTTGAAAAAATAGTCATTTCTCGACGTATAGTAGGCGACCCCAGCTTCTTGGATATAGCGTAAGAAACACTCGACAGCGACTGCAATGAGAACGATAACCGTGAGAGCGATGAGCGATTCGACAGCGTTGTTGGGAATAATTTTGTCGTATACGACCAATACTGATAAGGGTAGAACTAAACCAAATAACTGGATTAAAACTGTGGAGATGACCGTATCGAATACAAATTTGTTAGAGTGCTTCGTGTGATGTTGGCTGACTGTATGATCCATGACCGACTACTCTCTGGCTTAAACATATAGAACTGTTTAGCAAAGATAAGGCCAGAATAAAAATCACATGAATATCAATAACTTACAACTGGCTCCCTCCGAAAAAATGTAACAAAAAAGTATCAACGAATAAAAAACGCGTAACAACCGTATCACTGTTATAAGTTGTGCTCCTTAATCTTCCGCCATAACGTCATTCGGCTAACACCTAGAGCGCTTGCGGCATCACTTTTATTAAAGTTACATTCTTTGAGCGCGCTGATAATGTCGTTTTTAGTAAGATCTTTGCGTGCTCCAGCATGGGTGGGTAAATCACTTCCGAATAATGTTGAGTCCTGCAAATAACTGGGCAAGTGTTGACGAGTAACGACCTCATCATCGTGCATAGCTATAATATAACGGACAACATTTTCCAGCTCCCGAACATTCCCGGGCCAATCATAGTGGGTCAAAAACTGCTCCACATCGTCAGTACATTTGAGCGAGCGACTTAATCGTTCGGCAAAATGTCTGAACAATAGCAAAATATCATCACGGCGCTCTCGCAGCGGAGGCAGACTGATTCGGACAACGTCCATCCTATACTTCAAATCTGCACGCAAACAGCCTGTCTCTACCGCCTGATCAACCGGTAAATTAATCGCTGAGATAATCTCACCCTCAAAATCAAGCACTGCATGATCGCCTAAACGAGAAAACTTCCCAGTTTCCAAAACGCGCAGTAATTTACCTTGAATTGCCATATCTAAGGAGTTTAATTCATCGAGGAAAATCGTGCCGCCTTTCGCCTGTTGAAAAATCCCAGTACTATCGCGGTCAGCTCCGGTAAAGGAACCTTTCACAGATCCAAACAACTGAGACTCCGCTAAAGAGGGAACTAAGTTTGGGCAGCTGCATGCTAAAAATTCACCCTCTTTACGCGCGCTATGGTCGTGTATAGCGTGAGCAATTAACTCTTTACCAGTCCCTGTCTCACCAACAATCATTACGGGCAAACCAGATTTTGCCGCTCGCGGGACCATTTCTAACAGTTTTAAAACATTCTTGTTCTGACTGACAAAACCGTAGTTATAAACCTCTTTTTGCCCGCGCAGATTTCGTCTCACTCTATCCATGACGTTGTACAGGTCAGGCTTTGAAACTGGTTTGGACAGGTATTGATCAAGTAGCTTGTTGTTGAACTCAGTGATCACTTCTGTGTAATCATCAAAGGAACTCATCAGTACCACATAACATTCGGGATACAGTTGCTTCACTCGACGAATCAACTCTAACCCGCTCAACGTCGGCATTCGATGATCAGTGAGCAAGACCTTGATTTCATTATTTTCCACGTAACTCAGGGCAGCGGTTGATGAGGACTCAAAGCGAATATGATCACCGTAATCCAAAAGTATGTACTTGAGTAGCTCTAGACAGGTCTCATCGTCATCTACAACTAGATACGGCCTTTTATTCACATTACTAACATCATTTACATTACTCACGTCATTCAACTTCCGTTTATCCAACTTTATAAATAGACAACGTAGAAAACCTATGCTCGTCGCACATTTTTTCTGCAACAGTAGAACAATTAAAATTAAATCTACTTGCTAGTGCTAAACTGTAGTATGTTTTGCTGCTTGAACAACTGCAGCACATGCGCAGTACCAAATGACTATCACCGAATAGCCACCCCAACCGCCGTAGATACCACTCTCCATCAAAATATTACTTTACTTCATACTCCATAATCGAAAAACACGACTATTACTGAAGAGGAAAGCCCTTATTAATTATAGCCATTAAATGAAAATGCGGAATTCTGAGTTTTTATTCGTGAGGTTCTCTTAGATGCTGCGACGCGTACTTTATGTCTCTTGCGACAGGCATCTTTAAAATAAGCCATCAGGCATTTGAAATCATATTCATCATCACTAAATCTATTTTCTCGACCTACTAACAAGTCTACCTATTGGTAGATTGATTCCGAGATCTGACTAATAACGCCCTCATAGACCATGCGGGTATAGGGTTTAATAACTTAATTCCAAAACGGGTATTTCTCATCAATTAACGTTAAAAGTTGATTAGGTAAATCAAATCGCGAGCTTGTCTATAGCAAACAGATATTTATGAATTTTAAAGGCGCAACAAGAAAACAATGCGCGAAGAGCAACTAAGTTTTGAATTTATGGACGGCGCCCCAGAAGCAAAAATAGCATCTGGCGAACAAAAGCTGTGCAAGATATGTACAGCGTGATAATAAAAAAACAGAGCAATAAAAGCCAAGTTAACGGAGAAATCAATTTAACTTTCTCGATGAATGCATAAATTGAATCAACTTAGGGTTCGCTTTAATTCTTATGAGTAGAGCGCTAATTGAGGAGACACCTAAATCACATGCTTTTGTTGTGGCTTCTATTCGTCAATTACCGAAACTAAGCGTGTGCCGTCGGCCAATAGCCCTACGCTGCATTCAAACGCTGGATTCAAGCAGTTTTCGACAACTGCCCGCATTACTTCTTCATCCCAGCCGTTCATCCAATCCGCATGCGCGCTATACCCACCCGGCAATGCGTCGTTCATATCGGAGGACAATGACCAAGAGGAGGACGGACCAGTATCTTCGGTAACGTAAATATTGAAGTTATATGATATCTCTGGAATTGCAACTGGGTGGCTTGCAGGGCAACTACCTGTGCCAGCCTGCGGTGGCGTCGCCTCAATAGGATAAGCCATATGACTCTGAAAACCAGATGATTCAAGGTTTTCACCATCCCAGCATTGCGGAAAGACAATGCGTATTTCAAGTAAATCATCGACCGGGCAATCAGGAATATAAGCGATATGATCTAGAGGATCCCCTGGATCAAACCATATCTGATTTGAAACCCAGCTAGCACAGCGAAATTTCACTACTTGAGTGCTTTGCAAAGCATCTGTCATGGCTTGTCCAGCAATCATTTTTAAATTTGGTGGTGGAACTTGAATAGATCGAGCTGGAACATGATAACCGGTTTTGTAGTAAAAAAGAGGTTCAACATAAGTTATGCGCTCACCAAACGCATCATAAAGTGCCGGCACCCAATAAGCTGAGCGGTTCAATATAAGACCGTCGCATGTTGTACTTATCGATGTTCTCAGGCTATCTGAAGTTGTAAACGCATCTACATCGGGATTACCAAAAAAAACATGGGAATGAGTAGCCCGAGGTATATTAGGATAAAGCAAGGGATCATCCTTGCTTTCATGTGATTCCAAACAGTGAGTTCTGAATGCTCCCGTTTGATCGTCTCGCTCGCTAAACGCTTCATCAGAAAAAACAAGCCCCGATCTCAAACTTATTGGGTCATTACTTTCACTTGAATAAGTAGTTGGAATAGAGCTCGAGTCGCACGCTATCAGCAATAATGGAAACAAGAACCAAGAGCAAATTCGTAATAACCTAATTAGAGCCATACTCAGAAAATCCTTAATACCACTAAAATTACTTGATCGACTGAACGTTTTGCAATTCCAAGTAGCGAGAAATTTGGTAGTTTAATCAAACAATATGTAGGTATGGGTTGCGCGTTTTCACCATACTTTTCGCTAAAATACCGAGAATCACAAGCTAATATAATCCCTCTTTGACCATGCATGTTTGACTGAGGTCGTGGCAGAGAACCATGCAGCCCAACAATAATACGCTTCACTAATCAAAAGATAATAGCAGCTAAATCAGACTGCTCAAAGGGAAGCTGACTAACGAACAGCCTCTAAAAAGAGTGCCTCGCATATTCTTGAATTCTTCTGGATTATTTCAACAACTTATACGCACGTTCTTTTTGTGCTATTTCGCCTGTTTAAACGATATCTAAAGCATTAATATCGATTAAATTGAAAATCGCGATCACCCCCCCAAAACCAAGTATCTGCGGCTCTCAGAATCATCTTCATCACACGTAGAGAGGATCAAACGATCTCTCTCCAACGCATGATTTAATTGCAGGACTGGCGAATCTACGTGCTTGGTATGTTGCACAGAAAAATCTTGCTCATACTCTAGCGATTGGAGATGAAGCGACGCCCCCTTCTCCAGCAATGGCAAATTTTTAAAGTGCGTATCGTTATGCGCTTGGATGAGAAATATTTGTTTGCCTGTTTCTTCATCCACATGCACAGTCATCGCAGGGCTAAAGGCGAGTGCTTGCCCACTGGGTGTATTCAGTACAAACAAAGACTCGCCGATGGATGGTATTTTGAGCTGTGCGACGGGGTAAAAATCTGCCCACGGCCACGGTTTATAATTGCGTCCGTCACGCTCTGTTTTAAGCCAAGCGTTTTCGATCAACCACTGCCCTGTTAGCGCTTTTACATGAATCCATGCGCCTTGCATAACGAATAGCGAACCTAACGCCAAACCAATTGTTAAGACCCATGGCGCTAGTTTATTAGGCTGTTTCATAGCGTACTCCCTTCTTACTTAAACCAAGTAAGTTAAAAGCTAGCAAAGGCAAAACGGTAAGCCCTACGATCAGAAAACCGATGGTAAGTAACCAAGTTGTTCCGTTGCCCGTCTGAGCAAGATACAACTTCGCGCCATCGGGATTTTTACTTTGCCAGCCTTTAGGAAGATTTGACTTCAGTTTCTGTCGCAACAGTGCTTCTTGCGTGCGCTCGGGAGTAACATCTACCGCGACTAAACTGGTATAACGACTGAGCTGATGATGTTGCAGCGCTAAGTCTGTTGCACTTTGTTGATAACGTGCTTTGACGCCTTCGCTTGTGCGATTTGCTTTGTCGGTGAAGTATTGGATTTTGCGTCGCGCCCATTCAACTGCAATGCCTCTTTTAATCGCTCCGGGTTCTATATTGTGTTGTAAGAACACCGCTTCATTGCCACTCTTGGCATTGATGATGAGAGAGTTAGGCGCTTCGCGGGTCTTAAACAGTAGATAAGAAGCCTCATCGACATATAAGTCTGGAATCGGGTTTGGTAAGAGATCGCGATACTCGGTATCAACCGCTAAATCCAAATCTGTCAGCGCTGGATGATTCAAGGTTTTAAGAAGCCGACTTACCTTTTCTTGCACCTGATTCGTGCTACCGATCAAGGTGAACGTGCCACGTCCGACTTCCGCTGCCCGACGCATGAAGTAACCGTTAGGTGCAGAACCTATTCCTACCGTAAACAAGCGTGTATCACCAAGATTGCGACGTACATAATCAAGCAAGCTTTCCTCATCGTGCACTGCGCCATCGGTGATAAAAACAACTTGACGCAACGCATCTTGTTTGGAAGGTTTAAGCGCTAAGGCTAGGGCCTTTTGAATATGCGTGCCGTTCTTAGCATCCTGTATTTCAAGCGCCCAGCGTGCTTTAAGTAAGTTCGTTGTAGAGGCTTTTTTACTCCTATCAAATACAGGCCAAGCAGAATCATTGAAGAAGATAATATTAAAACGATCATGATCGTTAAGCTGCTGCATCGCCTGTTTAAGTGCAGCCTTTGCTTGACGAATCGACTGGCCGGACATACTTCCTGATACGTCCAACACAAAGATAAGCTCGCGCGCGGCGCGCTGTGTTTGCTCAACATCATCAGATGATGCCGGCGGCAACAACATCAGCATGTTGTAATACTCTCCGTCCTTCTGTTCGGTAAACACATTGAGCTGAGTATGCGTCTGTTCTTGATACGACCAGTTCAGAACAAAATCACGACTTGCCTCGTCTGGCCCGCCATCCATAGTTACTCTAAACGCACTGTCTGTAGAGGGCTCGATATGCACTGCGTGGCTATCACTCCAAGCACGATCAAATGGCAGACCCGCATTCACATCAATACGAATGTTCACTGGGTTGGCATTGGGCTCTTCAGTTTCTCGATAGCCAATACGCTCAACGCCATCCGATGCTTTTCGATCAACGGTCACCCGCTCACCTTTCACCCGCTCCTTTTTAACCACTAGGCTTTTTTGTTTTTCAAATTGGGGTGTCGCCACAATCGGCAAACGGAGCGCATAGCCATGATCTTTGAAATCCAAGGTTTGCTGGAAACTAAACTCAATAACGATCTCTGATTGTGGTGCGATATTCGCCACGCGTGTTGTAAACAAGTTCCCCTTGGGCGCTTCCAGCAATGCTGTGCGCTTACCCGCTTTTTTAGCTTTGTCGTAGGTCTTTTTGGCTTGTTGTTTTTCTTTGATTTGCCCCTCAATCACGCGTTCGCCGATATACATTTTCAGCTGATCGACCGCCGCGTTAGTCGGTAACGGGAAGGTATACACCCCCTCCAACCATTGGTCTGAAGGGTTTTTAAAACGCTGCGCAACATTAGCGCGAAAGATAGGACCACTTATGTTGCCTGTGATATTGGTTTCTAAAGCCAGAGGCGCAACCAAAGCGGTACGCATGTCTTCTGAATAAAATTGAAGCTGACCTTTTGGCTCGTTGCTCTCGGCTAATACCGCTTCACTCATCGACCAAAATACGACAATACAGAGCACTACGCCGATGAGTGAGATGCGCTCTTCAAGGCGTTGAATTGATGTTTTTGTTATGTTTGTCATGGCTTATTCCCTTGTAAAAAAGAGGCCACATGGAGTGGCCTAAAGGTGCGAGCTACGCTTGGGAAGACGGCGTGCTTTCAAGACTCTCTGTTTGCGTATCGTGCGTCGCACTCAGGGTTACATTCTCTAAACGGCTTACTACTTCATTTGCCGCTTCGTGATGACGACGAATAGGATAGAAAGGACGCGTGAATGGCTGAATCAATGCAGGATCTTTCAGCCATAGACGAAGCAAAGTTGCTTCATCTACTGCAATAAAGCATTTCATTAACGGTCGCCTGCGTGCATCACAACCGGCTGGGGCTCAGCACTTGGCATCGATAACTCAATCGCAACACGACGATCCAAGACATAGTTGCCTGCATCGCCACTCGTTACCGTGGCAAACGCTTCACCATGCGCGTTGGTCTGAATACGGGACGCTGCAATGCCACTCTCAACTAAGTAGTCTTTCAGTGCATCGACACGAGCTTGCGACAAAGCCTTGTTCGTTTGTTCTGGCCCGAGTAAATCGGTATGCCCATGCAAGTTGATGGCAATACTTGGGTGGACTTGCATGAAGCCCGAGAGTTCATCAATGCGCGCCTTCGCGTAATCTGGAATCGAGGATTCGTTGTGGCGATAGTAGATCTCTTGCGAATAATGCTTCGCGATATTCGATAGAATCTCCGCTTGCTCTCGCTCCGTGATCTCTTGGGCGCGAAGGTCGGCAAGCTCTGATGCCTGCAGTGCGTTTTCACGTGTGATGTTGGCGTTCTTTACTTTTAACTTACTGATGGTGCGCTGTGATTGCACATACTTAGATTCAAGCTTAGCGAGTGTCATGGTCTGCGCATCGAGCTGATTCTCACTCACCTCTAAAGCCTCACCTTGGTCATGGCCATAACCAAAGCTACCGCCTAATGCTGCACCGGCTGCCGCGCCAACAGGGCCGCCAATAATCGCGCCTAGTGCTGTACCAATACCGACACCCCAGTAGGTTCCTGAATTTGAATCCTCATTAAGTGGTGCATCACTTGAAGCTGATGATTGTGCGAAAGCGGCCTGGCTCATAGCAGTTGCAAGTACAGCGGCGAATGCGGTTTTTTTTATTGAATGTGTGTTCATTTCGTTCTCCATTATTTTTAAGTATTTGCTTGGTCGCCCAACTTGCATCCCTTGCAGATGACGTAGCTCTGAGTGCTCGTTCCTTGCTTCGTTGGGCGTAGTGCTATTGAACGGTTTTGATAAAACTAAGTAATGGAGAGGCACTGGAGCACAATGGAGGAGTTATGGAAGGTTGGGAGCTTTAAGACAAAAACGCCCATTTCTAGCAATACTATGGATGCATTATGGAGAAGTTATGGATTTATGGATTTTGGCTCCATAGGCCATTGGTTTTGCGTTACAGTAAGGCCAACAAAAACAGAAGACGAACACACCTATGTCCACCGTTATTGCCATTGTCGAAGACGATCTCGATCAACAACAAAACTATGCGGAATACTTACAATCAAAAGGCTTTGAAACCCATTGTTTCTCGAATGTCAGTTCGGCTTTAGAAGGCATTCCTGCGCTTAATCCAGATATCGCACTTTTAGATGTTGTATTAGAGGACGATCATGACGGTGGCTTTACTGTTTGCACCACCTTATTAGACCAAGGTATGGATATACCGATTGTATTTTTAACTGATAGAAGTGAAGAAATCGATCAAGGCTTTGGTTTTCGTATAGGCGCGTGGGACTACCAAACTAAGCCCATCTCTTTATCCCTCTTAGCGGAGCGACTGAAGAACACGATGCGTATTTTCAATATGCGTCGTGTTCCGATCAATAACGAGACAAAAGCTCTGCAGCCAGAGGCTGATCTTGTCATAGACCACGACCGTCAATATGTGACATGGAAAGGCAAGAGCATTGCACTCACTGCAGTACAATTTCAAGTATTCGTCACCATTGTCGATTCGGGAGCCGCCGGCTGCTCTTATGATGATCTTTGCGCATGCACCAGACAAGGCGTTGTAACGACCGGTACGATCAACTCTCACGTGAAGAACGTTCGGAAAAAGTTCAATGAAATTGACGAAGCCTTTAATGCGATTCGCAACAAGCCCGGCTTCGGCTATCGTTGGGAACTTGCTTAATGCAACGATTCGGCATTAAAGCGCAGATCAGTTTTCTTAGCCTTCTGTTACTGGTCATTCCTGTACTGACGTGGTCGTACTGGAAGGAGATTCAGCAAACCGCTATTTCTGCACAGGGCCGTGTTCAGTTGATTGAGACTAAAGCCATCGCGACAAGCTTGGTGGCCACTCAGGTCAATATCTCAAAACTGCTGGCCGGAAATGAAGACAGCGAACTAGAAAAGTACGCTCTTAGCGCTCCTACTACCTCTAGCCCTATTCGCTTAGATGGACAGTTTGATGATTGGGGTGATCAGACCTCCATCATCGAGGCGCATAATTCCAGCTTTCCTCTCTGGAGCGCTAGCACCAACATGGCAACAGAAACCAAATTTGGTTTGGCGCTCACCCAAAACGAACAATACTTGTATATTGCGCTATCAGTGCTGGATCGTAACGTACAAACACGCCAGCCCAATCACTTACGTTTAGATTATAACGATCACATTCAACTGACCTTCCGAGACCAACTCGGTGCGCTACGCCGCGTGATTATTCCAGCGCAAGGTGAAGGTGACCTTGCAAGTTATTTTACCAACCTCGAATGGAAGTACGGTATTGATGCCAAACACCCTGTTTCAGGTGAATACATTCCAAGCCACAAAACCGGTATTCAAGGCTATTGGCGCGAGACCTATTGGGGCTATAACCTTGAATTGCGCATCAACAAAAATGACTTAGATGGCCAAGATGCACGATTACATTTAGCCGTCGTAGACATTGACGACAATCCTGCTTTTGGACCTAGCGCCATTGTCGCGAGTTTACCCAAACAGATGGAGGACAAACTCAATCCTTTAGGCCTTCATGCAAGAGAATTACAACGTGTAATCGACCAGCTGCAGACCACTTATTCGCGACTATGGATTTACGACAAGCAAGGGCGCGAATGGGCCTATGGAGGCCGCGATGCATACAAGGGTGATAAACCAAAACCTTTCGACTCCCAGTGCGTGCAAAACGCCCTGCAGCAAAGTGACGATCTTGTTGAATTTAAGCGTGATCATAACGGTGAGCTAAGGCAGATTGTCTCGTGCTTCCCGATTACCGAAAGCGGCGAGGTGCTAGGTGTTGTAGTGATTGATGAGTCAGCAAGTCATGTGCTCGCTCAAGAAGAAGATAAAGTACGATCCATCGCTTTTCGTTTGGCATTTGCTATTTGCATTGTGATACTCATTTTCGTGGGATACGCATTCTTTTTGGTACGCCGTGTTACTCAGTTAAACGCAGAATCACAGCGCTCGATTGACGAACATGGGCGTATCGAAAAAACAGAGATTCAGGCGAGTAAAAACTTCCCCGACGAGATCGGCGATCTATCGCGCGCGATTACGCAACTGCTTCAAAAACAACGTGCATATACTTCGTTCTTAGAACGTATACCGCAGACCTTGCGTCACGAGATTTCAAACCCGCTAAATAAACTCAAAACCTCGATTGAATTACTGACTGAAACGCAACCAGAACTCAAAGGTAATCGTTACTTGGAACGGATCGATGCAGGCGCGGACCAACTTCATCAAATCACTGCGCACCTTACTGAGGCCGCGAGCTTAGAGAGCGCAATGCAATCAGAACAGCTCTCCAGCTTAGATCTAACTAAGTTCCTGCATCGTTACTTTGATCATTGGGAAGAACCGGTGCACGTCGAGTTTGAAGTAGACGAGGAATTTCAGACTCTCGGTGATACATCGCGCTTAGAACAAATGTTCGACAAGATTATGGATAACGCACAGAGTTTTTGCGCCGAAGGTGGCCACATTACTGTGCGAATCAAAAACCAAAATGAGCAACTGGTAGTTGAGATAGACAACGATGGCCCCCTACTCCCGACGGAGAAATCCATGGAGCTATTCAGCCCCATGGTTTCAACACGCTCAACGGGCAAAGACATTCATCTCGGCCTTGGACTTCATGTGGTGAAACTCATAGCAGACAAACACCAAGCAGAGCTAACTGCCAATAACCGAGAAGATGGCAGGGGCGTTGTGTTTAGTTTGGGATTCAAAGCAAAGATATAAAATTAACAAAACAAAGGACAAGGGATATGCCCACATGTAGAGAAGTAATTGTAAAAACTTACAATCACACAACTGGTGGCTCAAAACACGCGATTTGAGCTAGCCCCTTTAAGGGACAAGGCTTTGATGAGAACATGTTTGTCGAATGTTCGTCAGCGATTCGAAAAAAGCATGCGGTAGGCACATACTTTAAGATACAAGCAGCGATTAAAATTAAAGAGGGTGGCAACGACTTCCTATACACATACCCTCGCTGGCCATATGAGGTACTAACTGAAGATGAAGTTAGAGATTTCATTGGGCAATAAAGAAGCACTAAATAAATCAAACTTCCCTTTCACGTGACAATTTCGACACAGTGAGATATAAGGTGTTGAATGGGAAAAAGCCCTACAACGACAAAACCCGCTATAAAAGCGGGTTCTGGCTTTAAACAGTGGTGCCGATAGCGGAATCTAACCACAGACCCGAGCATTATCAAAATAATCTTCCAACTTGAATAAAAATCTAAAAGAAGATGAGGATAAAGAAAGCGAAGCTGATCCGTTTACATCCGCTGAACTGGATAAAATCGAATTTCTAAAAAAGTGGGGCTTATTACCGCCCTTAGGCCATCAATATGTTCCTGTTCAAATACTGAATGGGTTTATTGTTTTTAGAACAGACGACTGTAGCCTGGGAAGGCCTAGACCAGGTTAACTGGACTCTGACGGTCCGCAGAGCGCGTACTACAGAGGAGTATAGGTTCCAAAAGAGCCTTTGCGAAGTCAAACCATACATCTTCTGCAGCCAGCAATAAACATTCTAAAAGAGCAGTTCACACTTACACACGACCTGCCTGCTGAAAAATTTCATATGCGACGAGGAAATAATGTTACTATCCGGACCGAGAACCTGCGATCTATATTTCGGTACGACGCCTGTGAGTATCCTGATGATATCTGGTAAAAACGCGCTGTAAAAAATGACTATACGACGATCTTAAAAAAAGCTGGCGTTGGACATCGAGGTGCAAACCAGTGTCGGCATGCATTCTCATCTATGTTGCTCACGAAATAGTTCCAATTGATTTAGTGGCGGTCATCATGGGCCACACTAATAGTGAAACGACGAAAAAGCATTACGCAAAGATTGTTCCCGAAGATCGCCCGAACGTAGCGATAATAATTTCAGGCATTGCAGGATTTGAATATAAACAAGAGTGAGCAGAAGTGCATAAAAAAGGCTGATTTTGCCCCATTTTTGCCCCAAAGCAGTATTGAAAAAGGAAAAAATGTACATAAATCATATGCTTAAAATGGCGGTGAGCCAGGGATTCGAACCCCGGGAGGGCTATTAACCCTCGCTGGTTTTCAAGACCAGTCCATTCAACCACTCTGGCAGCTCACCGCATTTCGACGTTGCCCGACTTGCGACAACGGAGGCGTATATTAATGATTTATTTGGGGGTGTCAACGCTTTATTTTCGATTTTTCTGAAAGTTTTGTGAGTTGTTTTTTTGATCTATAGCCCTATTATATGACGTAGGATTTATGAATCATTTTCTGCCATAAAACTGGAGTTATTTCATGCAGGATAAACAGTTTCCTCAGTCAAAAGTAGCGACCGCTGAGCAAGATAAGTTAGCGCAAGTTATGGGTAACAGCCAAGCGGCTCTTGGCGCAGACGTGTCTTCTGTATTGAAGAATACTTACATGCTTTTGGGTTTAACTATTGCGTTCTCAGCATTAGTTGCATACCTATCAATGGACGCACCACGCCCTGGCATTATCGTTACTCTTGTTGGCTTCTACGGCCTATTCTTTTTAACTGCAAAGCTAAGCAACAGCGCTTGGGGCTTGGTAAGCACCTTTGCATTAACAGGTTTCATGGGTTACACGCTTGGCCCGATCATTGGAATGTTCGCTGGTGCCGGCGCAATGCCAATTGTTGCTAACGCACTTGGCTTAACAGCCTTCACATTCTTTGGCCTTTCTGCGTATGCACTGATTACGCGTAAAGATTTCAGCTTCTTAGCTGGCTTTTTAACAATCGGCTTCTTTGTATTGTTAGGCGCAATGCTAATTGGCTTTTTTACGAGTATGCCGGGCTTGCAGCTTATGATCTCAGCTGGCTTTGTTATTTTCTCTTCTGCTGCGATCCTCTTCCAGACAAGTGCGATTATCCACGGCGGTGAAAGAAACTACATATTGGCGACAATCAGCTTGTACGTTTCAATCTACAACTTGTTCCTGAGCTTGCTTCAATTGCTGACAGCTTTTGCTGGCGATGAATAGGTTCGAATAGATCATCAGCAAAAAGCCTCGCTTTCGCGGGGCTTTTTCATTTTTATCCTCAACAAACTACGACCACATCGCTACAATAGCTTCTATGAAACTAGCCATACTTATTACAGGCTCACCCTATAGCAGCCAAGCACCTTATTCCGCTCTTCAGTATTGCAAGGCAGCAATAGCTGCAGGCCATGAAATCTATCGCGTTTTTCTATATCAAGACGGCATACAACTATCGAATCGATTAGCTACACCACCTCAAGATGAAATCAACATTTTCAATGAGTGGACTGACTTTATTGAAGCAAATAGCATTGATGCCGTGACCTGCATTGCAGCAGCTGCACGCAGAGGCGTCATTGATCAAAATGAAGCAGAGCGTCACAACAAAGACTCATACAATATACATTCTGCATTCGAGCTATCTGGCCTCGGACAACTTGTAGAGGCCAATATCCAAGCTGATCGATTGATCACCTTTGGAGCTTAAGCATGACAAATACAAAATCTATTTTGATCTATCTCACCAAGGCCCCGATGGCTAATTCGGCTAATCAGGAGGCTGTCGACCTAGCTCTAGCAGCGGCCAGCTTTGAGCAAGAAGTAAGTTTATTATTTGAGGGTGACGCGTCCTTTCAACTCATTCCAAATCAAACGCCTGATTCGGTTGGACGCAAGAACTTACCTAAAGTTTTTAAAGCATTTCCCATCTATGGAATTCAAGATCTCTACCTGTTGGGAAACACTGAAGAATCATTGAAAGCAAAGATCCATGCCGAACATAAGAACATTATTGAAGTAGCGAACAACGAGTTAAACAGCCTTTTCGAAAAATTTGACACCGTTATTCGTTTCTAGCAGAGCCAGCTATATGAGCACTTTACATTCAATCAATCTGCCACCATCCTCAAAAAGCGATTGGGAAACTCTCATCAACGGCCTCAATGACACTGACGACGTAATACTAATCGAGGACGCTTGCTATGCAACGACAGACTTGTCCTTAGTTAATCGCATACTTGAGCTCATACCGCAGATATACACTCTTGAGATCGACACCTTGTCGAGAGGATTAGAGCCGCCGCTGAACAAGCAAGTCATACTTTGTAACTACGAAATGTTTGTCCAATTAAGCTGTGAGCACACTAAAGTTATTTCCTGGACCCGATAAGACGAAACATGATTGAACGAGACCCTCAAGGATTTCTAGTCAACCTTCACGATTGGAATGAAGATGTTGCTTTACAAATCGCTGAAGAAGAAGGCATCACGCTAAGCCCTGAGCATTGGGAAATCATCTTTTTATTGCGCAAATTCTATGAAGATTTTGAGCTCTCCCCAGCCATGCGCATTTTAGTTAAGACCGTGAAGCAACAGCTTGGCGAAAAGAAAGGCAATAGTATTTACCTGATGCAACTTTTCCCAGGAAGTCCCGCGAAATATGCAAGTAAAATAGCAGGCCTACCAAAGCCTACCAACTGCCTCTAACCTCATACAAATAAGGAAGTAGCTTATATGAGTAACGATGTCCGTATCCATGACAATATTAGACAAAGCGCAGAAGAGCATCCCTTTGCGCAATACGTGCGCATACTAGGCAAAGGCAAAAAAGGCAGCCGCTCTTTCACGTATGAAGAAGCATTAGATGCAATGACAATGGCGCTAAACGGCGAAGTAGAAGACATTCAGCTCGGCGCTTTTTTAATGCTTATTCGCGTCAAAGAAGAAACACCAGAAGAACTTGCTGGTTTCGTTCGTGCCGTTAAAAACGCTCTTGCTGCACCTGCACATATTAATGCTGATATAGACTGGTCTTCGTATGCTGGGAAACGCAGACATCTCCCTTGGTTTGTCTACTCCGCATACTTAGTCGCAAGCATGGGATATAGAGTTTTCATGCACGGCGTCAGCGGGCATACAAACAATCGCATTTATACCGAAACCATCATCGACAAACTTGGCTTAGCAAAAGCTGAAAACTGGAGCAAGTGCGAAAGTGCGCTTAATGAGGGCAACTTCTGCTATATGCCTCTGCAAGCTATCAGCCCAAGACTCGCCGACCTTATTGACTTAAGAAATACACTCGGGCTGCGCTCCCCTGTTCACTCACTATCACGACTGATCAACCCTCTTGATAGCGAACATGTAATTCAAGGTGTTTTCCACCCTCCTTACTTACCTTTACATCAAGAAGCTGCGCAACTGTTAGATTATTCAAGCTGCATCACCCTTAAAGGAGAGGGTGGCGAAATTGAGCGCAATCCAGATAACGACTGCACAACATTTAACTTATTGAATGGAGAGTTGAACCAAGAGACCTGGCCAAAACTATTTGGAAAACGTCACGTCAAGCCGAGCGAACTTTCGTTTGAAGATATGGTATCGCTCTGGCGAGGGAAAACAGACGACGAATATGGCATTGCTGCTGTCGTATCTACAGCGGCGATCGCACTGAAACAAATTGAGAAAGATATAAGCCAAGAAAAAGCGCTTGAGAAAGCGCAAAAAGCTTGGGACGACCGAGAAAAAGATAGGTTTTAATTTAACGCGCAAGACGTCGGGCTGCCAACGTCTTTTCAAGCGCTCTGACTATTTATAATACGCGTTATCTGTAACAGTATGGTCAGTAGAGTCTTTAACGCCAGAGAGCTCAGGAATCACCTCAAGTAAACGCTTCTCAACGCCATCTTTAAGTGTAATTGATACAGCACTACACCCCTGACAACCACCACCAAACTTCAGTACAGCGACATTATCTTCAGTCAGCTCAACCAAACTTACCTCACCGCCATGCGATGCCAAGCCAGGATTAATATCAGTGACTAACAGATAGCGAATACGCTCTTCAACACTTGAGTTTTCATCAACTCGTGGCATTTTTGCGTTTGGAGCCTTGATCGTTAACTGCCCGCCCATTTTCTCTTCGGCGTAATCAACAAACGCTTCTTCCAAGTAAGGAATACTTTTAGTTTCGACGTACAATTTAAAACCTTCAAGCTCAACTACCGTATCATCAGGAACGATATCTTCCTTCTTACAGTACGCCAAGCAAGTTTCAGCACCCTTAGTACCAGGCTGCGTCACAAACATACGAACGCCCATATCAGGTTCGTCTTGACGCCCTATTAATTGCCCTAAGTAGGTTTGTGCCGATTCGGAAACTGTAACCATATAAATACCCTCGAAAATTTGGCGTAATTCTATGCTTTTTGGACCCAAGATAAAAGCCTTAGTAATTTAGTCAGGTATAAACTATATCAAAATATTTCAATATAGTTTTGAATCAGGTAATATTGCGCGCAATTTATAGCCAGACGCCCTTTATACAGAGCTCTTAGGCCGACGATTCTAGGCACACAGGTATACGCATGACGAACAAAGCTTTACGCACTGACGCCCTATTAAAGGCAATCGATGAACGCATTTTGATTCTCGATGGTGCGATGGGAACCATGATTCAACGCCTCGGATTCACCGAAGAAGATTATCGTGGTGAGCGTTTCAAAAACTTTGATCAAGACGTAAAGGGCAATAACGACCTCTTATGCCTTACTCAAGCCGATGCCATTGCGAAGATTCATCGACAGTACTTGGACGCCGGCGCCGATATTATCGAAACCAACACCTTCAACTCCACCAAAGTGTCTCAAGCGGACTACAGCATGGAAGAGTTAGTGTATGAGCTAAATTTTGAAGCCGCTCGCATCGCTCGTGAAGAAGCTGATAAGAAAACCTCTGAAGATCCATCTCGCCCGCGCTTTGTTGCCGGCGCGGTAGGCCCAACATCTCGAACTGCATCAATAAGCCCAGACGTGAACAATCCGGGCTACCGTAATGTCACATTCGAAGAACTTTACGACAATTACTACGAAGCAGTAAAAGCCTTATCTGAAGGCGGTTCAGACATCATCTTAATCGAAACTATTTTCGACACTTTGAATGCAAAAGCTGCGATTTACGCCACCGAACAATACTTTATTGATGCTGGTTTTAAACTGCCAATCATGATTTCCGGCACTATCACAGATGCCTCGGGCCGTACCTTGTCAGGTCAAACCGCAGAAGCATTCTTATATTCTGTTGATCACTGTAATCCATTAAGTGTTGGTTTTAACTGTGCGCTAGGCGCAGACGCCTTGCGCCCTTATATCGAAGAGCTATCAGCGAAGGCAGAAACATATGTAAGCGCACACCCAAATGCAGGTTTACCGAACGAGTTTGGCGAATACGATCAGACACCTGAAGAAATGGCAGACATCATAGTAACCTTCGCTGAGAGTAATTCGATCAACATTATTGGAGGCTGTTGCGGATCAACTCCCGAGCATATTTCCGCCATCGTTGAAAAAGTAAGTAAGCACTCTGCTCGTAAAATTCCCGTTATCGATCCCAAAGTACGCTTGTCTGGCTTAGAAGCTTTTGTTGCGGATGAAAGCTCACTGTTCATCAACGTAGGAGAACGCACCAACGTAACAGGCTCTCGCCGCTTTTTGCGTTTGATTAAAGAAGAGCTATTTGAAGAAGCCTTAGATGTCGCGCGTGACCAAGTAGAAAATGGTGCACAAATCATCGACATCAACATGGACGAAGGCATGCTTGAGTCTGCCGACGCAATGAAAGTTTTCTTGAACCTAATTGCTTCTGAGCCTGATATCGCACGCGTGCCGATCATG
Organism: Oleiphilus sp. HI0066; assembly: GCF_001635725.1. NCBI lineage: Bacteria > Pseudomonadati > Pseudomonadota > Gammaproteobacteria > Oceanospirillales > Oleiphilaceae > Oleiphilus > Oleiphilus sp. HI0066. The sequence continues at coordinate 24,649 of NZ_LWFH01001500.1, read as the reverse complement.
GTTGACTCCTCTAAGTGGGAAGTGATTGAAGAAGGTTTGCGTCACGTTCAAGGTAAGGCTGTCGTAAATTCCATCAGCTTAAAAGAAGGCGAAGAGTCTTTTATTAAGTACGCCACAATGTGTATGCGCTATGGCGCTGCCGTGGTCGTCATGGCTTTCGACGAAACTGGGCAAGCTGACACATTCGAGCGAAAAATAGAAATTTGTAAGCGCTCTTACGACATTCTTGTTGGCTTAGGTATGCCACCAGCCGACATCATCTTCGACCCAAATATCTTTGCCGTCGCGACAGGTATCGAAGAGCATAACAACTATGCCGTTGATTTCATCGAAGCAACACGCTGGATCAAAGAAAATCTGCCTCACGCCAATATTTCTGGTGGTGTGAGTAACGTATCGTTCTCATTCCGAGGAAACGATGCAGTGCGCGAAGCCATCCACTCTGTTTTCTTATTCCACGCAATCAAAGCTGGCATGAATATGGGCATCGTAAACCCGGGACAATTAGTGATTTACGATGAAATCGACCCTGAACTAAAAGAACGCGTTGAAGATGTCGTACTAAATACTCGTGACGACGCAACGGATCGCTTGCTTGAAATCGCCGATAAGTTCCGCGGTGCAGTCGGCGAAACAAAAGCCGAGAACCTCGAATGGCGAGAACTCCCCGTTAATAAACGACTCGAGCATGCCTTGGTAAAAGGTATTACCACTTATATCATTGAAGATACTGAGCAAGCACGGATAGAAGCGGATCGCCCGATTGAAGTCATTGAAGGCCCATTAATGGATGGCATGAATGTCGTTGGTGATTTATTCGGCGCGGGCAAAATGTTCCTTCCACAGGTGGTAAAGAGCGCACGCGTAATGAAGCAAGCTGTTGCACACCTTGTTCCTTTTATTGAAGAAGAAAAAGGCGAAGGCCAGAAGAGCAAGGGCAAAATTTTGATGGCGACCGCTAAAGGTGACGTACACGATATTGGCAAAAATATCGTGGGTGTTGTACTTCAGTGTAACAACTATGAAGTCATTGATCTTGGTGTCATGGTTCCTGCCGATAAAATCATCGCAGCAGCGAAAGAACATAACGTTGATGTGATTGGTGTATCCGGCCTCATCACTCCATCGCTTGACGAGATGGTTCACGTCGCTAAAGAAATGCAGCGCGAAGGCTTAGACGTACCATTAATGATTGGCGGTGCAACAACATCTAAAGCGCACACAGCCGTTAAAATTGAACCGGCATACGACAACAATGCCGTTATCTACGTAACGGATGCTTCCCGCTCAGTAAGCGTTGCGACTTCACTACTTAGCGAAGGCCAACGTGATGAGTTTGTTGCAAACATTCGAGACGAATATGAGAAAGTGCGCGTCCGCCGTGCCAACCGAGTTAGCCAGAAATCAATGCTTAGCTATGACAAAGCATGCGACAACAAAGTTTCTTTAAACTGGGACAATTATCAAGCACCGAAGCCTGCATTTACCGGCACAAGAGTATTTGAAAACATCGACCTCAAAGAACTCGTCGATTACATTGATTGGACACCGTTTTTCATATCTTGGGACTTAGTAGGCAAGTTTCCAAAAATCCTGAAAGACGAGGTTGTTGGTGAAGCGGCTACGAGTCTTTATAACGATGCACAAGCCATGCTAACTGAAATGCTCGAAGACGAACGTATCAGAGCAAGTGGCGTGATTGGTTTCTGGCCTGCCGCGACTGAAGATGATGATACTGTCGTGGTTTACAAAGATGAAAGCCGAACGAAAGAACTCGCGCGCTTACATCACCTTCGCCAGCAGGTAGAGAAAACAGTCGAAGGCCAGCTTAGCCCTACGATGTCCCTCGCTGACTTTATCGCACCAAGCGATTCAGGCATTGAAGATTATATAGGAGGATTTGCAGTTACCGCGGGTCTTGGCGTTGAAGAGATTGCAAATGAATTCGAAGCTGCGGCTGATGACTACAACGCGATTATGATCAAGGCGCTAGCTGATCGATTGGCCGAAGCATTCGCCGAGTATATGCATGAAAAAGTTCGCAAAGAGCATTGGGGTTATGCATCTGAAGAAAGCTTTGATAACGTAGCGCTGATCAAAGAAAAATATCAAGGCATTCGTCCTGCGCCGGGCTATCCAGCTTGCCCTGACCACACCGAAAAAGAAAGGCTATTTGCTCTTTTGAATGCGCAACAAGACGTAGGCATGGAGCTCACCGAACACTTCGCGATGACGCCAGCGGCATCAGTCAGTGGCTTTTATTACTCGCATCCTGAGTCAAAGTACTTTTCTGTTGGAAAAATAACGAAGGATCAGGTCATTCGTTATGCCGAACGTAAAAATATGAGCGTTGAAGTATGCGAAAAGTGGCTATCGCCGGTGCTCAATTACGACGCTTAAGAGAAAATGAGGCGGCTTTAAGAGTTTAATTACTAAAACGCATAGAATTATTAGTTTTTAGCAGTTTTGATGCTTTATCAAAACTGCTAGTATCGCGCCCCTAGTATTAGCTCCAACATTACAACTTATAACTACGTCAGTAACGGTAAAAGCCAGTATGTATATTTACGACGAAGTGGATTCGCGCATTGTTAAAGAGCGCGTTGCCCAATTTCAAGGTCAAACCGATCGTTACTTTGCAGGCACGCTTGCGGCAGATGAGTATTTGCCACTGCGCCTTCAAAACGGTCTTTACGTTCAACGTCATGCGCCAATGCTTCGTGTTGCGATCCCTTACGGAATGATCAACAGCACACAGCTTCGTAAGCTCGCGCAATTATCACGTGATTTCGACAAAGGCTACGTGCACTTCACTACACGTCAAAATGTTCAGTTCAACTGGCCAGAAATTAAAGACGTACCAGAAATGCTTCGCCAGCTTGCTGACGTAGAAATGCATGCTATTCAAACTAGTGGCAACTGTATTCGTAACACCACTACAGACCAATTCGCTGGCGTCATCGATGATGAAGTCGTCGATCCGCGCCCTTACTGCGAAATCATTCGTCAGTGGTCAACCTTACACCCTGAATACGCGTTCTTACCTCGCAAGTTCAAAATTGCTGTAAATGCTTGTCCAAGTGCAGATCGTGCAGCGATTGCTGTTCACGACATCGGCTTAGAAATCGTAAAAAATGCTGAAGGCCAAGTTGGCTTTAAAGTATTTGTCGGCGGCGGCTTGGGTCGTACTCCGCTTATCGGCTCATTGATTAATGACTTTGTTGCTGAGAAAGATCTTCTTACCTATCTAGAAGCGATCCTTCGTGTTTACAACCGTCATGGTCGTCGTGACAATAAATACAAAGCGCGTATCAAGATCTTAGTAAAAGCGCTAACTCCGGCTGTTTTCAAAGAGAAAGTCGAAGCTGAATGGGCTTTCCTGAAAGACTCAGAAAACCAGCTGACAGAGCAAGAAATTTCACGTGTAAAAGCATTCTTTACTGCACCAGCTTATGAGAATCTTGAGCGCAACTGCGCTGAGTTTGTCGCTGCGCAAGAAGAATCAAAAGGCTTTGCGAACTGGATAAAACGCTGCACAAACGATCACAAAGTTGATGGCTACCGCATCGTTACGCTTACGCTCAAGAAAACAGGCATTCCACCGGGTGATGCTACAGATCGCCAAGTTGATATTGTTGCTGATCTAGCTGACCGCTACAGCTTCGGAGAAGTGCGTGTAACCCATGATCAAAACCTCGTTCTTGCTGACGTTCGTGAAGATCAATTACATGCTCTTTGGAAAGAAACACAAGCCGTCGGTTTCGCGACACCAAACCTTGGCATGTTAACCGATATGATTTGCTGCCCTGGTGGTGATTTCTGTGGCCTAGCCAACGCAAAATCTATCCCGGTTGCCGAGCAAATTCAGCTTACTTTCGACAACATGGATTACTTGTATGACCTAGGAGAGATCGATCTAAACATCTCTGGCTGTATGAATGCTTGTGGTCACCATCACGTTGGTAACATCGGAGTACTAGGTGTAGATAAGCGAGGCCAAGAGTTCTACCAAGTGTCCCTAGGTGGTGATTCAGGTCGAGATGCCTCCATCGGCAAGATCCTTGGCCCATCGTTCGCGCGCGCAGACATGCCGAATGTTATCACCAAGTTGATTGATGTTTTTGTTGAGAATCGCAGCGAAGATGAACTTTTCATCGACACTTATCGCCGTATTGGCATGGACCCATTCAAGGAGCGCGTATATGCCAAAGCTGATTAATCTTACCGGCGATCAAGCAAATACTTTTGAGTTGCTTGCAAAAGACTACGAAGGTGACGTAAAAGCAAACACCATCGTACCGATGGCGTTTTTTATGGCGAACCAAGAAGCTGTTCTTAATGCTGGAAACGTGGGCATCTGGATCGACAGTGAAGAGCAACCAGAAGAGCTACCCGAAACAGCGAAAACTTTGCCAGTTATCGCGATTAACTTTCCTAAATTTATGGATGGTCGTGGCTATTCAATTGCACGTTATGCTCGCGAGCGTTTGAACTTTGAAGGCGAACTTCGCGCAATCGGTGACGTACTGCTGGACCAGTTGTCATACCTTAAGCGTTGCGGTTTTAATGCCTTTGATATGCGTGACGATGTCGATACAGAGCTCGCGCTATCTTCTCTTGGCGAATTTACAGAAGCTTATCAAGCGTCTAATGAGCAACCTACGCCTTTGTTTAGACGTCGTTAGTCTTTGTTGCTCAGCACAAAAAAGCCGACTATCTGAGTCGGCTTTTTTGTTTTCTGGCAAACCTTACAAGCGTCCTTCGCCACTCTCCAACACCTCATTCAAAGGTTTTAGCTGCTCTTCAAATGGCTTCGATGCTTTTACTGCATCTTTATAAATTGGCTGCCTAACCTGCGCTACAGAAGCGGTGCGTACTGCGCGCTTGTTCTTATGGAACATTAAGCAGTCTGTCTCCATTTCAAGCCCACAATACTCGAGTAGACGCGCAATCTCCTGCTCAGAATTAGCAATCATATTTTCATAGTTTGCCTCATAAATTCGCTTAGGAAACAGAGACGTACTCAACTCCATATGCTGCTTATAGAGGTTGTAATACATACCAAGCTCGCGTAAATCATTTGTGTAGCCATGATTCCCACTAAAGTTTTGTTTATAGATAGAGAAACATGTTTCACTCGCATTACGCGTACAATGTATGATCTTCGCCTCTGGCAACACTGCTGCAATAAAAGCACTCATCATGTAGTTGTAGGGCATCTTATCGGTAAAGTAGACCGGCAAGAGCTCATCACGCTGAGATTGCATTGCGCGTACTTGCCCTAAATACTCTGCAAACGCCGCGTGTAATGCAGTCGCAATCTCATCAACGGAGTCGCTCTGCATAATGCGATCGTTGTGCTTAGAAAAACACTCTGAAAGCGTTTTTAACTCACCTTCAGCCCCTACTTTTGAATGACTCGACAAAATCTGTTCGATCAAAGTAGTGCCCGAACGAGGCATGCCCAGAATAAAGATTGGAGCAGCTCCATCCTCTATCTTCGGTTTATTAGCCAACGCTTCTATCAGCTCGGGAGTCATTGCTTTCTGCAGCATCGCGAACATGCTTTGCGTCTGCGTATGTGCATATTGGTAGCCAGAACGATTTAAGTCGTTACCCTGCTTCAAATACTCAAAACTCATCGACTTATCGCCTTTTTTGTCATAGTGCATACTGACAACATAGGCCAAATTCATCTTCGCATCAGCTGGCAAACCACCCTGACGAAGCTTTTGCTCATACTGGGGAATAATCTCATCAAGTAAAGGCTTCTTCTTTCCCTTTCCATGAATAATAAGATTGCGCACGATACCGATTTGACCGGGATTAAGTCGCAAGGCTTTTTCAAAAAACTTATATGCTTTATCGCCCTCACCTAAGCGGCTCAACGCCATTCCTTTGAAGTTCAGAAACTGTGGATTCTGGGGCTGTTTTTTAATTAGTTCGTTGACGAGAGTTAGTGCTTCTTGCTCTTGATGATTAGCAATTAAAACACCGACATATTGACCTGCTAGCGCTAAGTTATTGGGGTGGCGTTGAAGCAATAAACCCATCCATTTAGACGCGTATACATTTTCACCAAGCTTGGCTGCCACATCGGCAGCATGCTGAATTAATGCATCTTCATCGGGCAAACCATCAATAGCAATAGAGAAATGCGAAAGAGACTGGGTAGCTCGCTTAGTTTGAACTAAAACAGATGCTAAGCGGGCATTTAACTGAGGATTCTCTTTATCGTTATCTAATAAGCTTCGATATATGTTTTCTGCTTCAACAAGCTTGCCTTGCTGATGAAGTTGAGACGCGCGAACAAACTCTTGTTGCATTGGATACCCTTAAAACTTCTTGAGGATCAATTTCTTGTTGGGCAGCAACAATAAAGAAGTTTTAAGAGCATTTCTGATACACCTTCCACAGTATGTCGATAGGCGATACTAATGAACTTTTGACTAGCTAAATAACGAGAATGCCTTATTTGGCTTAAGCGACGAAATAAGCGATTTTAACTCACTGTTCAAATCACTCGCTTTGCTTGCCGCATCTTGAGGCAATGATTTTTGAACTGTTTTGAGTTTCTCCATAATTCTTTCTAAAAAGTTTGGTAAAGCCTGTAAATATATTGCCACGCTATTTCCGCACTTTTTATCCAATGCTTGTGCAAAACCGGTATCGCGCATGAGTAAATCAAGCTTTTTGATCAATGCACGCAGTTGTCGAACAGAAGCGTAATGCTCAAACTCGAGCAAATCTGAACTATAAGCCAAGGCATTTGCAGAAAAAGAACACATTGCTTCAAGTTGCATCAATGCCTTAGCGTCTGAGGTAGATAATTGAGCATGATAATGGCTCGAATTCGCAGCCTCTGCTAATAAAGAATACGCAGCACCATTTACCTCGCGAAAATACATAACACTCGAGAGTTTTAGTTCGGCAATACAATCATATAAATCATCGAACCCGCCTCGTTCAGCCAGTAGATCGCTTACTTCGTTAGCAACAATCAGTATTTGCTGTTCAATGCTAAGTTGATTCTCGCCGACGTTAGTCGGATACCCTGTGCCATCATCTTTTGCATGATGATGAAGAACAAGTTCAGCGACAAGAGAATCATCAGACATAACATCTTCAATGAGACTTGATCCAACCAAAGCATGACTTCGGTTTTGACTCGAGGTAGACACGCTCGGCTTACCACCCAATTTCGCACGCACGATATTGAAGTAATCGCTAATCCCATAGTCTTCCATGTATGAGCCTACGTCTTGCAGCAAAGCTGCATAAAACAAGGATCGAATACGCGCCTTTTTTATTCCTAAGCGACGTGCTACTAAGACACTAAACATTCCGCAGAATAAGCCTCTTTCAAAATCTAGTATCGAATTAGCATAGATTCGCGAGAGAGCTTCCAAAGCTTGAGGATATTGCAGTAACTCAACACAGAAGCGCTCAAGCTCAGTCCAGAAATCGTCACTAGAGCCAGTAATAGTTTCTAAAGGACCATAGAAAGAAGTTAAGCCCTTTGCAGACTCAATAATTGCTTCAGGAGTAATGAGAAACTCAGGCTGTAAATGTTTGCTTGTCGCCATTAACATTTGTCTCCAGACAACAACCGAATACACGGTTCTAGAACAAAAAATAGAAAATTCATCAAGATCAATTCAACGCATGAAAACTTGTTACTCACTTAACTGTAGGTGAGATATCTAAGTTCTACAAAGTTATGTTTAGAGTAAAAAAGAACAAGCTAAGACAGTTCACAATTTAATTCTTATAAGGACTAACTAGAGAGCGAAACAGACATAAAAAAAGCGGGCTTAAGCCCGCTTCTTAAATACAATTTTGACTATGGAATCATTAGCGCGTTGGGATCAACAATATCACCAGCAGGCCCTATTTTTGGTTGGGCAACAATAGGTTGAACCGCAAGCGATAAGTGTTCTTCAGCTTTTGACTCAACTTCAACAACTTGCTCTTCTTCAGCAATATTATCCGCCTTTATTTGAGCAAGTTCAGCTTTAACACTCGTTAGGTCCTTTTTGAGTTTAGACACTTGGATTTTCGACTGAGCCAATGCCTTGCGCGAAATCTCACGACTCGACTGTGCCATTTCGAGTTCTTTTGCTAGGCGATCAACCTCAAGACGCGTATCTTTCTGACGTTTAACTAAAGCCTTGTAGGCTGAAGATCGCTGCCCCAATTCATTGCGGGATGCATCTAAGTCTTGGGCCAACTGCTGTGCCTGCCCTTCTACACTTTGCAATTGTGACTCAAGCTCTGCCGTCACATTGATGCTGTTTTGATATTCCGATTCCAGCAAGATGATTTTTTGCTTTTGCGTATCGATAATTTGTTCAGCCACGCCAAGCTGAGAAGCAGTATCACCTTTAATTTGCTCTAAGAAACCTCTTTTCTTTTCGGACTCAACGAGGTCTTTAGTTACTTCAACAAGTTGAGCCGATTTGTCAGACAAATTCGTTTTTAAACCGTCAATCTGACTAATCTTTTGAATGAGCTCAGAATTTAAGGTTTGGTTATCCATGTAGAATTTAAGACCGAATCCAACACTCGACAATAAAGCGATAAAAAGCACTGCAGCTATCATCAAGCGCGCCTGGCTCTGCTTCTTTAAATACGTAAACCATTGCTCAGCGACCGCTTCGCTAGCCATATCATTCATATTTAGTTCGCTATTAGGTTTCATCATTTATTACTACCTGAAATGCCGACAATGCATCTCTACCATTTAAGTTTTAAAAAGTTCACAATACTATTACTTAATAGCCTAGCACGCTAACAACAATTGGCTAACTTATTCATTTAAAAGTAGAAACATGCACGATTTTTATACCCGTATTGCTCAGTCCAGTTTTGGTAAGACTATATTCGATAGCGTTGGCTTGCCTAGCCCTCCGATTTTAAAACGCTCTCCTGATAACTCCATGGAACAACCACGCGGACGAATTTTGATTGGTGGCGGCATCCGCGCTAAGGCTACCCGTAAATTGATCAACGAATTACAAGCTGATCAAATTAAACTCGCGAGCCCTTACTGGGATGACCCTAAGAAAGCCGCTCTATTTAATAAACACAATAGCGCCAAGCAAAAGCTTGAGCTCATCAACTTTGCACAAACATCAAATCATAAATTCAAAGGCATTATATTTGATGCTACTGGGTTTGAGACGGCGTCCGACTTGAAGTCGCTTTATGTCTACTTTCATCACGCCCTGAAACATTTAAAGCAGAACGGCAGAGTTATCGTCATTACAAATCGCACTAGCGATGAAAAAAGCCCTGAAAACAACGCCTGCATTGAGGGCACGCGAAGCTTTGTTCGATCATTAGCGAAGGAAATTGGCGCAAAAGGCGCAAGTGCAAATCTTATAGAAGTTGAGAGCGGCGCAGATAAAAACTGCTACCCAGCTCTAGCCTTTTTGCTTTCGCGAAAATCTTCTTACATTACTGGTCAATCTCTGACTGTTTCTAATACCCGTACGGTCGCCCCAAGCTGGCATAAACCCCTTAAAGGAAAAATTGCCTTGGTAACAGGCGCAGCATTTGGCATCGGCGCTGAAACAGCCCGCGTACTTGCACGAGACGGCGCGATCGTTGTCTGCCTAGACATACCTATCAACCAAGCACCACTTACGCAATTTGCTTCAAGCATCGGCGGACATGCGATAGCGCTTGATCTAACAACCACAGATGCAGTTGAAGAATTACTTGGTTCAATCACATCTCAATTGGGAGTAATTGATATTGTTGTGCACAACGCAGGTATCACCCGCGATAAAACCTTGCGAAATATGAGACCGGAGCAATGGGATAGCGTGCTCAACCTCAATCTTGAAAAGATCATCAAAATTAATGAAGCTTTGATAGAGAAAAAAGCACTCGCAAAGAATGCACGAATAGTCGGCGTCAGCTCTATTTCTGGCATAGCTGGCAACTTCGGCCAAACAAATTATGCGTGTTCGAAAGGTGGGCTAGCCGGTTATACACAGGCTATGGCAAGCTCACTCTCTAACGGCATGACCATTAATGCTGTCGCACCAGGGTTCATAGAAACCAGAATGACAAGCAAGGTACCTTTTGTGCCAAGAGAAGTAGGACGCCGATCAAACGCGTTTTCACAAGGAGGTTTACCAATTGACGTCGCTGAGGTCATCGCCTTTATGTGCCAATCAGCATCACAAGCGATCAACGGTAATGTTGTGCGCGTTTGCGGCCAAAGTTTGCTAGGACGCTAAAAACCTTTAGGCAAATCAATATCAAGCACTAAGGCTGGATCAACACGTTGGTCCAGCCAGTTCATACGCCAATCAAGGTGAGGCCCTGTAGATCGACCACCTGAGCCAATCTTTGCAATCACGTCGCCTTGGCGAATCTCGTCACCCTCTTCCACCAAGATTTCGCTTAAATGAATAAAAGTGGAACTCAGACCGTAGCCGTGATCAACGATAAGCGTTCCGCCCGAGTAATACATATCAGGATGAACTAGCGTCACAACACCACTCGCTGGAGCGATTACCGGATCACCTGTTGGGCCGGCATAATCAATGCCGTAATGAGGCCGCTTAGGGACACCGTTATATACACGCTGACTTCCGTATACACCCGTAACTCTCCCCTCTGATGGCACCACAAACTTTGTAATGAAATCGGTTCGATCAAGCATTGTTTTGCGCGCTGATTTGACCAAAGCCGTTTCTTTACGGATTCGCTCTAAACGCTCAGGTGGTGGATTGACAGTCTTCTGCGGGACTCCTTCAATATATTGAGTTTTATAATCACGTTTTTTTAGGGTCAGAGGATACTCTTGTGCACCTTGTTCAGTAGAATGAATCAGCATTTGGTTTAGCTGCGCATCCCGCCCAAAACCGACAACAAAATAGCCAGAGTCACTCACCTCTACCCTTCGGCCATTTAAACGTATTTCACCACCATCTGAGCTCTTCCCAAAGAGCACGCCGCCTTGAGTTAATACCCCGTGATATTCAAGCGCATATGATTGAACGGAAAATAAACCAAGAAGAATAAAAACAAGTATATTCATGTAATACTGACCTACTTAAAAACTCACGCCTAACTAACAGTTATTCTCCAACATGCATTGAGGCGATCGCACAATGAATCAGGAAAGTTTATTTAATGAAAGCCTTCCAAAGCAAAATGAACCAGAACTGATTCAGTTGTCAGGAGGTAATCTTTCATTTTTTTCGCCGTTTCTCGATGACCATACAGCCGGGCAACTTTTTCAAATTCTATTGGATGAACTGAATTGGCAACAACCAGAAATACGAGTTTATGGCCGCTATCAACGTATTCCAAGGCTGCAGGTTTGGATGGGAGATGCGGAAAATAGCTACAACTACTCCGGCAAATTATTCCAGCCGACACCTTGGCATGATGCAGTGTTAACCATCAAAGAGCGAGTCGAAATACTGACCAGTTGCGCTTACAACTCAGTATTGATCAATCAGTACCGAGACGGGCAAGATTCCGTTTCTTGGCATAGCGACGATGAGTCAGAGCTAGACTCTGATACTCCAATCGCATCGGTATCGCTTGGTATAACACGAAAGTTCGAACTCAAGCCAAATGATGGCATCGAAACCAAACAGTCGATAGAGCTAAAACACAACACCTTGTTGGTGATGTCACCAGACGTTCAAACTCACTGGAAGCATCAGATACCCAAACAACGACATATAAAAGAGCCTCGAATCAATTTAACATTTCGCAAAATCAACTAAGGCGCTACGCACCTTCTTGTTCATTTTCTGCAGTACGCAATGCATCGAACTTTTGCAAAATAGATCCATACATTGATCGAACAGGATAATTTCCATCCTTATCTTTAACCCCCGGATGCTCTCCTAACAATAATTCAAGCGCTTCATCTACCCGTTCAACTGTGTAGATATGGAAGCGCTTGGCTTTGATTGCATCGCGAACTTTTTTACTCAACATCAAATTGATCTGGTTAGTAGAGGGCAAGATAACAGCTTGCTCTCCCGTCAAACCAAGAATCTCACATGCATCAAAGAAGCCTTCAATCTTCTCGTTCACACCGCCAACTGGCTGAACCTCACCAAATTGATTCACCGAGCCGGTTACAGCAAAATTTTGCTTAATTGGCCGTTCACCTAACGAAGAAACTAACGCGCATAATTCAGCCAACGATGCGCTATCACCATCAACTTCTCCATAAGACTGCTCAAAGGCAATACTTGCAGACAAAGGCATCGGCTTATACTTCGCAAACAAAGTCGAAAGATAAGATGAAAGAATCATCACACCTTTCGTGTGAATATTTCCGCCTAGACGCGCATTGTGCTCAATATCAATGATATCGCCATCACCAAAGTAGCAATTCGCAGTCACCCTATTCGGCATACCGAACTCGGCTCCACCTGTACTCAAAACTGAGAGCGCATTGATTTGTCCGATCACAGCCCCTTCGACACTTAGCAAAGTGGAACCATTGCTTAGGGTGTGAAACATTTGATCTTTGATACGACTGTTACGCATTAAGTTACTTTCTAAAGCCCTCTCTACATGAGCACAACGAATCATGTTCGAGCTTTGTTCTTGGGCCCAGTAATTACTTTCACGCAACAAGTTGGCGATATCCGACGCGTGCAGAGAAAGCTTACTTTGGTCTTCTGCTTGTCGTGAACTATGTTCAATCACTCGAGCGATCGCTTTGCGATCACAATGCAGAAAAGACTTCTCGTGAACCAAACTTGAAATGAACTGCGCATAATGAGATTCAGAGCTTGGCGTTCTAGGCATTTCGTTCTCAAAGTCAGCAGCCACTTTGAAGAGCTCTGTGAACTCAGGATCATAATGCTGAAGCAGTAAATAAGTCTCTCTATCACCCAGTAAAATGACCTTCAGGTCTAAAGGCATTGCTTCTGGATCAAGAGAGATAGTCCCCGATAAAGTAACTTCGCGCTCCAAAGAATTCACTTGCAGAGAACGCGAACGTAAAGCGCGTTTCAAGCCATCCCATACAAAGGGTTGCTCAAGCACTTTCGCAGCATCAATAAGTAAATAACCACCGTTTGCCCTGTGCACAGAGCCTGAACGAATCAAGCTAAAATCGGTAAATACAGATCCTTTGTAGGTCACGCTTTCTACATAACCAAACAAGTTGTGGTAATTGGGGTTTTCTTCAACAACAACCGGCGGGCGATTATTACTGTGGTTGACGAGAACATTGATTTGATAACGACGCGGAAGCTTTTTATCAAGCGTGGCGTCTGCCAATGCTGCCTGCTCTTCACCCTCTTCTAAAAACACATCAAAATTATCAATCAGATCTTGCTGCAATCGCTTCAGATACGAAACGACATCGTCTTGCTCACCGTATTTTTCGAGCAAGTCATCGACATGATGTTTCGACACGCCCACGACTACTTCTTCATTAAGCGCTTGTTGCTTATCAACAAATTCTTGCTCCCAAGCAGCAAGTTGCCTGATCGTGCTGCGCAACTTCACTTCTAGCTTGTTAATTACAACATCAAACTTATCTTGTTCTTCCTGTGATAAGGCAGCAAAGGTATCAACCGTATGAGGCTCGTCTCCGTTTAAGGCGGTGAGACGATATCCTCCAGGTGTCGTAACGCTCAGCTGAACGCCCTTTTTCTTTGTTTGAGCGGCAAACTTCTCGAGAGCTTGTTCTTGGATCTCTGCATACTCAGTTTTTAACTTTTCTGCTCGTTCGTAGTAGCTATCATTATCGAATGCTTGAGGAATGGCTTTTGCAAGCCGGCTAATCATAGCCTCCATGTCTTTTTTCAGTTGCGCGCCAAACCCAACAGGCAACTTTAAAATCTTAGGGCTACGAGGCTCATCAAAATTTACGACATAACACCAATCTGATACATGATTCTTGGGCGTCAACTTGTTCTTGAGATAACGCAGAATCATTGTACGCTTGCCCAAACCAGTGCGGCCAATCGCATAAATATTGTAGCCGCTACCAGGCATCGCCATTGCAAAACGAACTGCTTCTTGCGCCCGTTCCTGGCCAACTATATCTTCAAGTGGTTCAAGTGTTTTGGTTGAAGAGGCAGCTATATTAGCTGTTGCGCACTCTGCGTATACGTCAGTGTAAGAAAGCTTTTTCAAGACAGAACCTTACTCACAAGGTGAGAGTCGTTTTAGCGAAGGAATCTACACTCTGCAATAATTTGCATCAACGCGCAAAAGCCTAGCGCACATTATTAAAGAACATTAAGTAATTGACGATATATTAACCACAGAGTCTTGTTAGAGATTTGGTTATGCATATTGAACGATTCACACCTCAAATCAGAAAAACGCTAGTCAAAGCGCGAGAGCGTGTTGCGCTCATAAAAAACGACGCGAATCCTAATCAAGATCACCAAGACAGACGTAAAACAAAAGACCGTCGGAATAAAAACCTTCCCATAAATTTTAGAGATCGTCGGGAAGGAAAAGACAGACGTAAACAAGATCAAAAGGCTGCCATTCAAGACCACGAATCAAACCTTGGTCAAAATATCGATATAAGCGTTTAATCGTTGGTATGTCAGGCGTAATCGGTTAACCTAAACAGTCATGTTATGCGAGTTTTAAGTCAAAGTAGATCGTACGGATGCAATCAAACAGGCTAATCAATTGGGCTGAAAAACGAATTAAACTACGGCACAAAGCGCCGGGCCTTCGTTGTAAGCTTTCTCATACAGGTATTTCTGGCTGGTTCAAGCCAACGAAGACCATTGAGTGCCTTGATTTCAATCGCTACGGCATGGCTGCATTGATAGCTAGCCCCCTACGAACCGGCACCGTAATTTCACTTCAATTCAAAGGTAAATACATCGTTCAGTCGAACGTCAAAGCGCGCGTCAGTTCCTGCATTGAACAACCGGATGGGTTTCGTGTTAGTCTAGTTTTTTGTTATGCGACGGACACTAAACAATACAGTCGTAAAATAGATAATGCTCTGTCGCGCATTGAGCGCATATATTCCCAACAATAATAAGAGAAAATAGCAGTGTCAGACCTTAATACAATAAAAATGGCTGTCGAAGAGAAAATTGATTTCGTAAAACGAAGTGGCTTGAAACTCATTGAAGCGGAAGACGGTTACGTAACCTGCTTAATGCCTGCGAAGGGAAATCAAAATCACATTGGAGCGATGTATGCAGGTGCATTATTTACCTTAGCGGAAATTCCTGGCGGTGCTTTATGGTTTGCGAACTTCGATATTACGAAGTGCTATCCCATACTTAAAAGCTTCACGATCGATTATTTAAAGCCCGCTCTTGGCGACATCCAAATCCGTATCGGTCTTAGCTCTGAAGACATTGAAGCTTATCAGGCCCAATGTATGGATAATGAAAAAGTAGAATTCGAACTTGTCGGTGGTCTAACTGATTCTCAAGGACAAGTTGTAGCGCGAAGCAAAGGGATTTATCAACTTCGCCGCCATTAAATTAGATGTAAAAGCAGTAAAATAGTGACAAACAAACTTCACCAGAACCCAAGCTTTTATGTGCTTGTTATTGCCTTCTTTTGCTGGGCTGGCGTATGGGCGTTTACATCCAATTCCTACAATACCAAATTTCAATACTGGTCATTCATTGATCATGACAACCTAGCATTACAGCACATACTTGAGCTGCCTAACGAAAGTTGGGATGCACTTGAAGGTAATCAGTATCAGCTCGATGCGCTCAACAAGCAATTTTGGCGCTTAGACGAACATCCTATTCTCTGGCTTAAAATTCAAATCCCACGACGTATCAAAGAGTCTCGACTACTGCTGGAAATCGTGCCGAATACAGGTGTTGATGGGATTCTCGTTCAGAACATTGATAATCGCTGGCAGTGGATTTCAGCCGAAGGTCGCAATCCAAATAGAGACCAAGAGCTACCAACCAATTACCTCACATTCCCAATGGATCCACGCGGCGAAGTAAAGTTCGCTTACTTAAAACTCAATACAAGCCAAGTATTCAATTTTAGTTTGAATGTATTCACCGAAAACAACTGGATATGGGAGAACCTGATTCGCCACCTCATAACGGGAATGGTACTCGGCGCCATGCTGTTATCCTTGTTTTATAATTTGGTGATAGGTATCAGTGCCGGCGAACGTATTTACATTGTCTTCGCTGCCTATGTTGCATCGACATTCCTTTGGACAATCGTATATATGGGGTATCTGCGCATTGTGTTCCCTGACTGGGGTGGACTTGGTGCTGTCGCGCGTTCAGCGGTTTATGTTCTGATGTACACAGGCATCGTGTTAACGAGAGACTTCTTCAACTTGCGCGATTCCGGCAAGTCACTAGATCGCTTACTGCAATTTTCTCAGGCCGGCGTCGTTGCAGCTCTGATGGTTAGTCTATTTATCAATGACTTCTTCGCGTTCGTTCTCAATGACACAGTTTCAATGTACTCCATCACGCTAATTTTAATCACCTCATTGATTGCTTTGAAACAGGGTCATCCCTTAGCACGGATCTTTGTGCTGGCCTGGTCTATTTTCTTAGCCGCTGCATTGGCATGGGCGCTAGTATGGGTTGGCTATGTCGAACCCACACTTACTTCGCCACATATTTTATTGCTAGGCGTTTCCATAAAGATCGCATTACTATCATTAGTACTCAGTCATCGCTACACCTTCCTTAAAGAAACCAGTGAAGAACTTAATCGGGAATTCCAAAAATACCAATCGTTAAGCGAACGCGATGAGTTGACTGGGATCTATAATCGCCGCGGGTTCTTAGCTACCGTAAAAAATGAACTGGAAACTCAGCCGCATGAACTTGTATGGCTTTCGATAAATATTGATAATTTCAAATTTTTCAACGATCGCTACGGACATTTGACCGGAGATAAAATACTTTCTGAATTTGGGACACTATTAAAATCACGATCTCAACGAGAAGAATTTACATCCAAGTTGATCGCTGACAAGCATAATCAAATTTATCGACGAAGCATCGTAGGAAGAATGAGCGGCGAAGAATTTTCAGTGCTTTTAGTCAACACATCGATCAACCAAGCAAAAATATATGCGGACCGGCTACTCAAAGAATTCTCTGAACTAAAAATAATGACAAGTAATGGCGAGTTTATAAACACAACCTTGTCGATCGGAGGCTCCGTTGTGAGTCAAACGGACAACGTTGATTCAGCCTGGAAAAAAGCTGACCGGAATTTATCAGAAGCTAAAAACAGCGGAAAAAGCCAAATCGTGATTGAAAGCTCTTGATGCAAGATCTGGCTCTCATTTGAGCTCTACATATCCCCTAATCTGCGCAAATGTCTGTTCATCCATCGACTCAAGAAAATCAATATTTCGATGAGGAATATCTTCCGTTTTGTCCTCTCCATAAGCCAGTATTGCCTTAGCCATAGACTCTTGCCTGATCAAATGAATCATTGGGTAAGGACTACGATTTGTGTAGTGAGATCGAGCATTTTTTAATTCACCTTCAAATTCAAACTCAGGATGAAATGCAACGACTTGCAATTCATCAGACAAACCAGAGTCCTCAACCCCGTCATTTAACTCATCAACAAAGTCTAAGAACATCTCAAACTGCGAAATTGTATTGGGACTTAACACCAGCAAGCTTGTCTCGAGTTCTTCTGTGTCTGATTCGAACAGGCGGTTTATTTCATCACGGATAAAATAAGAGGTCTCTATCAACGACGACTCAAAGCAAGCATAGATACCAACTCGACCGACCTTAAACGGCAACGCTGCAAATGGGCACAAGTCATGACGAATAACCACTTCTTCTAACCATTGTTTAGTTTGCTCGCACGCAAGCAATTCATCTTCATTCATAACTATGCTCTTTTTCATTCTGACCTTTAGATGGTTTGATCCAAACGATGCTCTCGTGGTTTTGGTCTTCGTGCCCCTCTAGAATGCATTTCAAAAAAACTTTAGCAGGGCTATCGAAACTAAGGATCATTTCACGTTTATCAAATGCAGTTAAAGCCATTGTCGGGCGATCGCTTAACGTGCCGACAATGGATTTAGCATCATCAGATTCGGTGTTGTGCGCATGCTTGTGTCCTTCGGTATTATCTGGAGGCATAGTCGCGTGATGATGCTCATCGTGAACAAAATCCATATAATCTCCATCCAAAAGATCCGATTGAGGATCTTGCGAGAATAAAAAAATATGCGCTTCATCAGTTTTGTTCTCGAAAACAAAACGAACGACTTCGCCCGCATTTATTTCGATTGTATTTGGAAACAGCAAACGATGAAGCACCTCAACTCGCTGCACAATATCTGCAGATGCAACGCCAAATAAAGGGTCATTCCAATATTCACCTAGAATATCCTCTGGCTGAACAGCATTCGATAGAGGAACCCATGACACAAAAGCAAATGCCAGTACTGTTTTCCTAAATTTAAACACCCAGTTTGCCACCCATCTTTAGTATATGTTTCACTTATTACTCGATATTCTAACTGATTAAAAATGGATCTCTAACAAGGTGAAGAAGTACCCAATTTGCGTGACGATTGCTGGCTCTGACAGCTGCGCTGGCGCAGGAATACAAGCAGACCTTAAGACCTTTCAAACTCTGCAATGCTATGGCATGAGCGTTATTACCGCAACGACAGCCCAAAACCATCTGGCAATCAACGAGATGCACCCCATACCGGTCACACATGTTGAAACTCAACTAAACACTTTACTAGACGAATACGACGTGGCTGCAATAAAAACAGGAATGTTTGCCAATGCCGAACAGATCGAGAGCGTTACGCGCATACTCAACAACTATGCGCAAATTCCACTGATTGTTGATCCAGTATTGGGTAGTAGCTCGGGCACCGAATGGGAGAGTCATACACTCGTCGAAGCAATAAAAAACCTGCTCCTACCTCGCGCAACAATGATCACGCCAAATTTTGTGGAAGCATCGCGGCTGTTCCCCGATTATTCAATATCAGATCTCCAGAGTATCTCGGAAAATACTAATACAGCGATACTGCTAAAAGGGGGACATGGAATTGATGAAACGACTGTTACGGATTCTTTCATCAACAAAAATGATGTACTAACAATCCGTCATGAAAGAATTAGTACGCTTAACTCTCACGGTACCGGTTGCACTCTCGCGTCAGCGATTGCCGCAAACATAGCCTTGGGCAATGACCTGCAGAACAGTACCAAGGCTGCAATAGACTACGTGCATCAAACGCTTAGCAATTCCAGAAACTATTTACACGATTCGTGTAAGAACGAACTCAGAAACTTACCGATGAATCACACAATAAAATTATAAACCTGCGTACAATTCGCCAAAACAATTCAAAGTTACACAAACATGATCATCTCACGCCTACTTCCAATTCTTATCGCACTACTCATTGGAGCTTGTGCTTCTCAACCAGAGAATGACTACCAAAGCATTGAAACATCTCAAGTCGAGCAAGATAACCCGAGGGCAATGTATGAACGGACAGCAGAATTGTTTGCTCGACCAGAGAACCTAGGTCTAGAGTTCTATTCTCCAACATACTATTCCTCAGCAACACGAGCTTTAAAAGATGCTGAGCGATCTCTGAACAATCCTAGAGACAAACAACCGTCCGTTGCACAAGCAACTATCGCTGCTAGAAAACTTTTAGAAAAAGCACAATTAACCAGAGCGGCGATCGAAAGAAATCTGAAAGACTTCGTAAAGCATCGAAACTTACTGGTTGAGTTAGAGGCATCAAAATGGCAACCCGAAGACTGGAAAGACCTACAAAAAGAAATGAAAGAGCTAGTGCTTCTGATTGAGGATGATCGAATTAAGAAAGCTCTGAAGCTTGAACCAAGTGTTCGCAAAAGCATGTATGAGCTAGAGATTAATACTCTACTCGTGTCGAGTTTGAATCAAGCACGAAAAACACTCGATCGTGCAGAAAAAGCTGAAGCCGAAAATTATTCCCCTTACTATTTTAACCAAGCTCAGGCACTTATCGCCGACACGGAAATATACATTCGTGGTAACTACCGTGACCGACGCGGTATCGCATACAGATCTCAAAAGGCAGATACCGAAGCACTTCATGCATACAAAACCGCTCTTGATAGTAAACGCTTAGTTGAATTCGATGAATCTGACACAGAAGACTATTTAATAGCCCTAAAACAAAAGCTTTTCGCTTTATCCAACGAAATAACAGAAACACCAATTATTCCCGTCACCATTGATGAACTCATTGAGCTATTGGTGAGTAATGTCAAACTTACAGGGAGCCAAGTGCCTGAACAAGAAACAGACTTCAACATTGATGATACACAAAGCGATGACGATGAATCGATTGAAGTACTAGAAGTGTTGGATAGTCTGTATTTAGACGACAGTCCAGGTGACACTCCATGGTCAGAATCCAGTATTGATGACGACGAAGCACAGAACTCATTCGACGACTATTCGAGCGAAGAGCAAGCGTTTGATGAGGTAGAGTTTGTAGAATAAAAAATGCCCGCTCGAAAGCGGGCTGCACATTAGCAATACAACTAGTCTTAGCAAAACACTAAGACGGAGGGGGGATTTTTAAACTTCCAGTTCTAATTCTTTAGGCTCGCCATCGCCTTTTTCGTCGATCTTAGGCATGAACTTATCGCGAATCTTCTGCTCAATTTCATTTGCGATTTCAGGGTTCTCTTCTAAGAATTTAGCAGCATTCGCCTTGCCCTGACCTATTTTGTCGCCATTGTATGCATACCAAGCACCTGATTTATCGACCAAGCCTTCTTTCACACCTAGGTCGATTACCTCGCCCATATGATAAATACCTTTACCATACATAATCTGGAACTCAGCCTGTCTAAACGGTGGGGACACCTTATTTTTCACAACCTTCACACGAGTTTCATTACCCACAATTTCGTCGCCTTGTTTAACGGCACCAGTTCGACGAATGTCCAAACGAACAGAAGAATAGAATTTAAGTGCATTACCACCTGTTGTTGTTTCAGGGTTACCAAACATCACACCAATCTTCATTCGAATTTGGTTAATGAAGATACATAGACAATTTGCATTCTTGATATTACCTGTAATCTTGCGCAGTGCTTGAGACATCAAACGCGCTTGTAAGCCAACGTGGGAATCACCCATGTCACCTTCGATTTCAGCACGCGGCGTAAGTGCTGCAACGGAGTCAACGATAATGACATCGACCGCTCCAGATCGAACTAGCATGTCTGCGATCTCTAAAGCTTGCTCACCAGTATCTGGCTGTGACACCAATAGTTCATCCACATTAACACCTAGCTTTTCGGCATAGATGGGGTCTAGTGCGTGTTCAGCATCAACAAATGCACAAGTCTTTCCTTGCTTTTGGGCTTCAGCAACAACTTGAAGCGTCAGCGTTGTTTTGCCAGAGCTCTCAGGGCCATAAATTTCAACGATACGACCGTAAGGCAAGCCACCTATACCCAAAGCGATATCTAAACCGAGTGACCCAGTAGAGACTGACGGGATCAACTCACGTGGTTGATCACCCATTTTCATCACTGCACCTTTACCAAATTGCTTTTCAATTTGAGATAACGCAGCGTTTAACGCTTTTTGTTTATTGCCTTCCATTATGTTTCCCCTATCGTTGTGTTTTCTTTGTTTGCGTCCTTGCAAACACATAATACTGTATAGATGATCAGTATTATGTTTAGCTTCTTTGCATCTGTCCAGTTTTTTATTTCTCAGTTTTATTTCATGGCTTCGTCTGCCTTCACGAGATTAACTATACGCACGAAAACGACAAAACATGTCGCGATCGAAAATAATTTTTTATAGCCGTATAAAACAGAAGCACGCAAAACAAGCGCGTGGTGATGCCAATGAAGTGAAATTATTATTACCCTCAAATAAAGACTAATAAGAAAAGCTTTCATGTTCCGCGATCCTACTGTTACTTCTCCCGTCCCTACTCCGCTTAAAGGTGTGATGCCGGCAAGCCCATTAATTGGGAACTTATTTGATTTCGCTAGAAATCCCTTAGCGTTTGTTCGTTCCGCTGTTAATTACGGAGAACATGTGGCTGATTGGCGCGTACCTGGTGAGCGGATATCCTTTGTTACTAGCGCAGAAATGAGCCACCAGATTCTTGTGAAGCACTACACTGATTTTCGCAAGGCTGAATGTGATGTAGGCGTGATGGCTCATGTGCTCGGCAACGGTTTGGTAACAAACAACAGTTACTCCTCACATAAGACACAGAGAAAGCTTGCCCAACCTGGCTTTCACTTTCGCCGAATTCAAAACTATGCGCAAACGATGATCGATTACTCGTATAGCTACGCAACATCGCTGGAAGAAGACGAAGTGAGGGATGTGAACGATGATATGTTCAAACTCACGCTGTATATCGTATCTAAAACACTCTTCAATAATGATATGGAGCATATGAGCGCACTATCTGACGAAATCGGCGCGCTGATTCATGAATTGCAATTCATCATGAATAAAGGCTTCCAGAGCATGTTTGTATTGCCATCGTGGATTCCGATGCCGGGACAAAAACGACTTGCTCGAGCTAAATCAAAATTGATGCATAATATTGAAACGATGATCGACGCTAGAAGACAAGATGATGGATCCTTTGTCTTCGGAGACGATCTGCTCTCGATGTTAATGGAAGCTGAATATGAAGACGGCTCTAAAATGCCAAAAGAGCTGCTTATGGAAGAATTAATTACCCTTCTTTCTGCTGGGCATGAAACCACATCCAACACCATGACATGGGTATTTTACTTAATCGCATCACACCCTCACATACAACAAAAATCGTTCGATGAAATAGATCAAGTAGTGGGAAAGCGAGAGTTAAACTTTGATCACTTAGCGGAGCTTAGCTACACAGAGCAAGTTGTAAAAGAAGCGATGCGAATGTATCCCGCCGCTTGGGTTTTAAATACTCGTCAAGCGAACAAAGACATCGAAATCAATGGCGTGTTTTTCCCAAAAGATAAACATGTCATGGTGAGCCCCTACATCAACCATTACAACCCCAAGTATTTCCCAGACCCAGACGTTTTCGATCCGGAGCGTTTCTCTCCGGAAAACGAAGCGAAGATCCCGAGATATGCTTATATGCCTTTTGGAGGAGGAAATAGAGTGTGTATCGGCAATTCGTTTGCCATGATGGAAAATAAAATTATTTTGGCCGTCTTTGTTCAGCAGTTCTCTTTCAGTTTATGCGAACAAACAAAGATTGAACCAGAGCCTCAAATCACCCTTTCTAACAAAGGTGGTATGAAGCTCAGAGTTTGTCGTCGCTAGAGTTTATGGACAGAGCACGGAACGCCGTTAAGCCCCGCATTCCCTGTTAATGGATCATAGTACTGATCGTCCACGATATCATTCACACTGACACCAGCGCACTCTTGGGCGACCGATAAGTTAGTGCCCTTACGATCATGCCCCCAGCCATGAGGAATACTAATCACGCCGGGCATGATCTCGTCTGATGAAAACGCGTCTATTTCTATTTTACCTACTCGAGACTGAACCACTATTCGTTCACCCTCAGCCATCCCCAAGCTATCAGTATCGCTAGGATTTAGTAAGGCGTGATCTCGTCGAGGGCCTTTAACAAGTCTCTGGGAATTATGTAGCCATGAATTATTACTTCGGATATGACGACGCCCGATGAGCAAGAACCCTGTCTGAGAGTCACAACTTTCATCTCGACCTTCCTCTCGCGTTGCGAGAGCTTCAATCTCTGGCAACAAGCTTTCAATAACGACATGAATGCACTTGTCTTCAGTACAGATGCGCGAGCTCAACCCAGATTTCAACGGTCCTAAATCGATCCCGCTAGGATTTGATTTAAGCTTATCTAAACTCAAGGCTAACCCTTGAGTAGCAGCTTTGCCATAAGGTCCCATTTGTAAGCCCATATCTATCAACAAATGTGGAGGGATAAGTGGCTTAAAAGGAATTTCTTTAGCAATGGATATTGCCTTAGCTAACCCGCTTAAGATCTCCCAGTCATGCATATAGCCTTCTTTTTTCTCAAAGATGGCACCGCTGTAACGAGCATAATCTCGAACAGACAGGCGAAGGAAAGCAAGATCGTAATGATCGTGTTCAAGAGGGCCCGTCGGCGGAAGAATATAATCAGCATGGCGTGTCGTTTCATTTAGATAAAAATCCAAACTGACCATCAAATCTAATTGGCTAAATGCTTCATCAAGTTGGCGTCCATTCGGAGCAGATAACACAGGATTACCAGCCATGGTAAACAAGGCTTTGTATTGACCTTCTCCCTCCGTCAAAATCTCCTCAGCCAATACAGTGCTCGGCAACTCCCCTCCAAATTCAGGAAGTCCAGATACTCGACTATGATATTTCGCGTAATGACCACGGCCAGGTTCGCCAGGTTTCACATACCCAACTGCCGATGAGGGAAACATTGCGCCACCTTGCTTATCGAGATTTCCGCTATAGAGATTGATTAGATGAATCGCCCACTGGCATATTGTCCCATAGCGCTGAGTAGACACACCCATTCGCCCATAGATAACAGCCTTATCAGCATTCAAAAACGCATCAAACACATGCTTAAGCTCGTCAGCACTAATACCTGATTGTTGAGCCGCTTTTTCTATTGAGAACGACGCAAGCATATCGT
>NZ_LWFH01001499.1:0-648 GCF_001635725.1 Oleiphilus sp. HI0066 | reverse complement strand
TGGGGTAGGCTGCTTTACCTCCCACCCTAAAAAGCTTGTTCCCGTAGCGACTGCATGCGCTATGTTCAATGAAAAGAATGTCTTACCTATGCCTCTCGGCGCATAAATCATTGCGAGACCTTGCTCTGGTAGCCAAGGCGCTAGAATGCACTGTCTAGGCGGAATATTCTCCGCCATAAAGTCATTCACACATACCGACCTAAACGGATTCTCATAGCGCACTTGCTGATCAAGTTCAGGATAGCCTTCATAACTAGGGATAGGTTCGTGGTTGCCATCATACATACAATCCCCCCCTACGCTTCAAAGGTGTTATCGGCTAAGAAAGACGAAACATCATCTTGTCGATAGCGTACATAACGCCCCACCTTCACATACGCTAATGGATAGCGTTTTTGACAGCGCCATATAGCCAAGGTCTGCTCACTCACACCCAATATTTCAGATACCTGTTTAGGGGTTAATAGTTTCTCGTTACTCATAAAATTTACTCCACGTTGTTTTCAGTTGATGAACATTTCGGGAGCAAAGGTATAAATTTTTCTTCGTGGATGTAATGGGGTGAAGAGGCCGAGAACCTATAGGTTCAAAATAACAAAAAGTTAATCTAAATTGAGCAAATATATAAACCCTAAACAACAAATTTTC
>NZ_LWFH01001498.1:0-1171 GCF_001635725.1 Oleiphilus sp. HI0066 | reverse complement strand
GGTGATAAAATTATTGGAAAAGATTATTACTTGTGGAGTTCGTGACTATTGGTAGTTTAATTCATCTGAATAAATACATTAAAGGAGGTATCTTTTGGAGTATGTCTAGGCAGGGACAAAAAAGGGGTATTAAGAGTCGCCACTATGGCTCTTAATTTGGTAATGGCCGTACTTAATGAAACTAATTTTTTGGGCTTTGAATTCATTGCTTGTGCTGTCCATATATTGGATTACGACTCACCGCCTGAGCCGGGGAAGAATAAATCAGCAAGAATTAATTTTCTTGATCATAAAGTGGCTGGACTGCTTATTTAATTTATCTTCTTCCGTACAATCGTGCAGTGCGAAGCAGCAGTGAATCAAGCGATAGCAGTGATTTCGATAGTCTAAGTAGTCATCAGCAATGAGTTCTTTCCATTGGCTAAATATATTTTCTAGCAAGGGGATTTCGGATGATATTTGCATGCTTATAAGCTCTTAAGTGCGTCTTCAATTTCATGTTTAAAATCGGTGGCGTCACATACCCATACGCTTGTATCAGCACCTGGGAACACACCAATTTCTATCTTTGCTTGATCTAGCTCTTCAGCAAGGTCATCAATAAACGTATCAACAGGAATCGCGATGGCCGTTACCTCTTGATCAAACTCAGAAATAGCAACGGCAGCTTCTTTACTCGGCCACATTGGAAGGTAGCTAAACGCGTCTTCTTCATAGTTGATCGTAATAAAGTCTTGCTGAGCATTAATTAATACCCAAAGCTGTTTATGCTCTAATATTTGTTCGATGGTGTAATCGTAGCGATCTTCAGGTTCCATCGCGCTAAGTTGTTCGAGGCTTTGTTTAGTCATGTTTTTTCCAATTTTCCCAAGGCGAAGGGGATGGGGTGTTAAAAGTAGACAAATAAAGCTGTTCTACTTTAGTACGAGCCCATGGCGTGCGACGCAAGAATTTTAGCGATGATTTAATCGATGGATCTTTCTTGAAGCAATTGATACTGACGCGGCTCGCTAATCCATCCCAACCATAATGCTCATAAAGTTTTTCTACAATCGTAGCCAGCGTGATGCCATGAAGAGGATTGTTTGGTTGTTCCTGACTCATGTGAGTGTCGTTTTCCTTTTGTTGAATGCAAAACACTATAGTTAAAAACAGCCGGTTCGTTGAAATT
>NZ_LWFH01001497.1:0-1098 GCF_001635725.1 Oleiphilus sp. HI0066 | reverse complement strand
GGTTTCAGATAAGCAATATGAAAAAGGCGAAGCAGCGCTTAAGAAAGCTGCATCGATCGATCCAAAAAATGTACGCTTGCAGTTGGCATTGGCGAGTTTTTATCGCTCTGCACCGCAAGTGGATCGAGCTCAAGAATTACCTTATTTGCAACGAGCGTTTGAGCTAGCACCTACTCAGCAACAAGTTTTGATTGATATCGCCTCGTATTACACGCGATCAGGTGATCAAGCCACAGCGAAAGCGTTGCTTTTAGATAATGCTAGGGCGCAATCTTCGAACTATACAGCGAACTTTATTGCCGGACAGTATTTGGCGACCTTAGGCGAAGTTGATGGTTCAAATGACTATTTACAGAAAGCACTTCCTTTAGCAGAAAGCACTTCTAACCAAGCTATTGTCCAGGGTGCGCTAGGGCGAAATGCCTTGCTTCAAAATAACAATCAGGAAGCTAAAAATCGTTTCAGTAAAATGCTCGAGTTGTCGCCCAATAGTATGGGGGCATATGCAGGAATTTATGAAGCGTCAACGCGTTTGAATGGGCGTGATGCGGCTGTGAAATCGCTTGAAGAATTAGCAGTGACAAACAAATCAATGGCTGCGTTCCGATCTTTGATTCGTGTTGAACTTGCGAATAGAAACATCTCTGGCGCTGAGCGTGCTTATCAAACAGCAATGACTACTTTGCCTGATCAAGGTGCTGAACTTGCTGATGCGAAAGCTGTTATCGATTATTCGCGTGCGTTGGATTATTTGAAAACAGGGCAGCTTGAAAAAGCACGCCAAGTGGCGACGACGAGCCTAGTTACTAATCCGGGCAATGTGCGTGTTGTTGCGGTGTTGGCTGAAATAGAGATTAAGGCTGGTCAGTTCGAGGAAGCTGAAAAAATTCTTGCGCAGCTCGCAGAGCAACAGGAGCAACTTGGACATATTTACCCTGCTTTGAAAGGCGATCTCGCTTTTGCGAAAAAAGATTTAGCGTCGGCACGCAGCGAGTATGAGGCTGCATGGGCGATTTCTAAGACTCCTGGCGTGGCTGAAAAACTGCATCGTGTACTTGGGTTGTTGAAAGATGATTCTGCACGAACAGCATTTTTAGC
>NZ_LWFH01001496.1:0-2354 GCF_001635725.1 Oleiphilus sp. HI0066 | reverse complement strand
AAATTCTTCCGGCATTACACGGCGGAGGTGTAGAACGCGGAACGATAGAGCTGGCTGAACATTTGTCCTCAAATCACATCAAGTCGAGCGTCATTTCATCCGGCGGAAAGCTGACTAAGGAACTGAATCTGTTCAATGTCAGACACCATACTCTGCCCGTTCACAGCAAGAATCCTGTCCGCATCATACTCAATGCTTTCGCAATGGTGCGATTAATCAAAGAACACGGCATAAACTTGTTACATGTTCGCTCTAGGGCCCCAGCGTGGAGCACCCTATTGGCGTCTAAGCTGAGCGGCGTACCCTACGTTGCGACTTTCCATGGAGTCTATGGACATCAACCCGCTGCAAAGCGTTTCTATAACTCCGCAATGCTACGTGGAGTCAGAACAATCGCAGTTTCTCAGTTTGTTGAAAGGCATATACAAAGCACCTATCCAGCACTTGCCAATCACATTGTGACGATTAATCGCGGGGTTGATACGCATTTTTTTAAACCTGCTCAAGAACAAAGCCAACCAAAAGAAAAAGAAGTATTTACTCTCTTGATGCCTGCGAGATTTACCCGATTAAAAGGACATGCATTTGTCTTAAAAGCACTTGAACAATTTAATAACACACGAGTCGAGCTAATTTTTATTGGTGACAAAACAGGAAAGGATGATTACTACAAAGAGATTCAGAAGCTGTCTGAAAGCTCTTGTCATACCGTGCGTTTTGTAGAGCATCAGAAAAATCTGCAGCCGTTTTATGAAAACGCGGATGTTGTACTGTCCGCTACGACCAAACCAGAATCATTTGGGCGAACCATCATAGAAGCACAAGCGATGAAAACATTCGTTCTAGCGCCTGATCACGGAACAAGTAGAGACATCATTGCTCCAGAGCTAATTCCGTACGCATTATATAAAGCGCAAAATGAGTCATCTTTCATTGCTGCGCTACAAAAAATTTACACTCTCTCAACTGACAAACGAAGTCTTGTAGGAGACAATGCTCACGCATTCGTTCAAACGCACTTTGAAAAAAGCCAAACCACACAAAAAACATTGCAACTTTATAAAGAGCTTTGGCAAAAATCCGCTATGGTTAGCAAGCTTTAAATCGATAAATGACGTACATGCTGAAAAACACCTTCATTAAAGTTAATCATGGAATTTTCCATGAACAAAAAACCGAATACTTTGACCCTAAGTATTGGCAAAGTATTCATGCAGTTGAAGGTCATGAATCTGGCAGAGGAACAACCTGGTTTGTGCGCCATAACGAGTATGCACTTGTGTTGCGTCACTATTATCGAGGCGGGCTAATTAGCCGCTTTAATCGTGATCACTATTTATTCTTTTCGTTTGATAAAACACGATCTATCAAAGAGTTCCGAATACTACAGAAACTCCATGATGCAGGACTACCCGTTCCAGAGCCTGCGGGCGCGCGCGTTATTAAAAGAGGACGTCACTATACGGCAGACCTTCTCACGAAACGCATCGACACAGCAGAAGACCTTCTCAAAGTACTGCAAGAACCTGCAAGCAACCAACTTATTAAAGACTTGGCCTATTGCATTGCAGACCTGCACAAGCATGGCGTCTTCCACCCCGACCTAAATATTCAGAACATTCTGGTAGATGCTCAGAAAAAGGTTTGGGTCATCGACTTTGATCAAGCTAAAATCTTTAAACTGAAAGAACGACACCGAATGCGCATGACCGAACGTCTAGAGCGCAGCTTCATCAAAGAACATGTTCGACATGGAATTATTTGGACCGAAGCAAACTGGACCCAGTTTATGGAGCACTACGAGTACGCTCACTCACGCCAATAATCGGCAATCCAAGGACAAGGCTTTAAACCCTTCCACCAGCGTTTTAATGCAGGTAATGACTTCCCCCAATCACCTTTAATCGCATCCGGCGGGTTTGGCCGACCATGAAACACAATGACCTTGGCCCCCTCGGGTTTATCATAGGGCTTGCTCGTAAAACGACGCCAATCACTATGCATCACATGTTTTTTAAAGCTCACGCAATAACTTGGGTCAAAGTAAGCGCCATTAACGCACAAACGCTCCGCAATAAACGCTTGCTCAGTTACGTAAGTCTTCAATATCGTCTCAGAATCAGACAAGTACTCGTCTAATACAGGTTTGGCAAAGTCACTGTCATAACGCATTAAAGACGCCTGACCATTACCAGGTTGATACCAATTTTCTAGCATCAAAAAAGGCGCATCACCCTCAAAGAGCTCATCAATGGCACTCAATATAACAAGGTCTAAATCTAAGAATAAAATACGGCCGTTTAGGCCCAACTTACCCGCATCAAACAAGGCTAATTTGCGCCATGCTGAGCAGT
>NZ_LWFH01001495.1:0-1409 GCF_001635725.1 Oleiphilus sp. HI0066 | reverse complement strand
ACCATCAGAGTCGGTGATGCCGGTAATCCGAAAAACGTTACCTTGAGAAGAGTCATTACCGTGGCTAAACGCAAAGTCTTCCATCACAAACCCGATACCAGCACCATCTACTTCTGATAAATCATTATCAGAAAGCGCTGCCAATTCAGAATGCACAGGAAGGGCATAGCACCCAGCGCGATAAACGCAGCATTCTGAATAATCGATGGGAAAATTGAGCGCCATTGGTATGACATATTGAGGCAATGCGTCCTGTTTAAGAAATAAACCAACATTATATGGAGAGATGAATTTAAACATGTGAAGCAGGACGAAACTTCACAGTCGTTCACAAATCAAGCAGTCAAGACGTGAGCTAGAACAATATTCTAGCCTTGCTGCAAGAGATTTCTCAGGTCAATGACTGCGGCGCTTGCTCTAGAAATATAAGATGACATCGTTAAAGAGTGATTCGCCAACACACCAAACCCCGAGCCATTTAGAATCATCGGACTCCAAATCGTATTCTGAGTCGCCTCCAAATCCAAACGAATTTGGCGCAGGCTAATCAAAGCATTTTTATCGCCAAGCACTTTTGCAAAGTCGTGTTCCATAGCACGTAAAATCACAATCAACGCCCAAGCTGTGCCGCGCGCCTCGTAAAATACGTTATCGATGTCAAACCAAGATGTTTTTGACTCTTTAAAGCCTTCACCCGAGGTACTTTGCTCAGCAGAATAATCTCCGGCAAGCCCCAGATCCAAACTCGGGCGCCCCACACTTTCGCTCAAACGCCTAGACAACCCCCCAAGTCTATTCTCAACTTCTGACAACCAAGCGCTTAAATTATCGGCACGCGCATAAAACTGTGCATTAGGAGTTGATTCATCCGCTAAGCGTTTGAGATAGTTTTCAACAGCTGCTACACCTGTGCGATATTCAGATTCTGAAGCCGGGAGAATCCAACTACGATTATCAAAGTGAAACTGCGGCTCTGCTAACTTAAGACTTGCATCCTCTTGGGACTGACTTTGCGAGCGACTAAAGTCTTTTCTCATCACCCTAGATAAATCTCGTATTTGAACAAGAACCCCAAACTCCCAGCTAGGCATATTGTCCAGAAACACGCCCGGCAGGAATAAATCGTTTGATAAATATCCTCCAGGCTTTTCGAGCAAAGTATCAGACAACTCAATAAGACTCGCAGTTGTTGCCACACCAATGGGCGCATCAGAGAGCGTGACTCCCGCTCTTTGCTCTACAACCAATGCTAAGTCCGGAACATCAGGTTCAGAACTCCACCAAAAGCCGAGCACCACTACGACAAGCAAATAAATCGGAACAAGTAGCAATAAACCCTTTTGTTTATTCATGTAAGAGACTCTCTTTCTAGAATTGAGCCTGTGACGGCTTACAAATTTGATAGCCAG
>NZ_LWFH01001494.1:0-1066 GCF_001635725.1 Oleiphilus sp. HI0066 | reverse complement strand
ACAACAAAATCACCATTATCAATATTGATAGTCGCGTCGTTCCCCGTAATTTGACCAAATGCCCCAATCACTCCGCGATTATCAACATTGATCGAACCACCTTGAAGTCTTAAATCTGAGCCAGTCAGCATACGCAAAGAGGCTCTATCCAAATTAATCGTCAAATTAGGGGTCAATAAAAGAGTTTCTGCGCGAATTTGATTGAGGTGTGTCGCGTTTAAAATAGTGGGGCTACTTGTATCTTTTGTCTTAATCACTTCCGCTCTTAGATAATCAACAGAGCGATCACCCGTTACCGTGTTGTGTCTTCCCGACAAAACCAAACGCCTCGTTTCCAGGTTACCGCTCACTAAATTTACAGTCGTGTCGTTCAGATTTGCGGTGGTGGGTAAAAAAGAGATCGCACTACCCTCGTATGCAAGCGTCGCTCCATCTACGTTCAAGGTATCGAAAGTAGCGATCGTCTCAGAAGTTCTGAAGCCAAGTGTTGAGCCAGGATCCAAGGTCAAGACAGAGTTCGAGCCAAAGTCCAAAACCGATTCATGGAACTTTAAGGTCGCGCCCGCTTCAACATTCAGACGATTTTGCCCAGTGAAACTTAATGCACGTCTTGCCGCACCAGCACCAAAAAACTCAAACGTGGTTCCGTTTTTGATATTCCAATCAATGTCCGCAGGGATAGTCGTCCCAGCCATTCCTTTCCACTGATTTGAACCAGTTTCGCTCGTCACGGTAAGCTTCGTACCGCTATGAAAGATTGGGTCTCGGGTATGCCAGTAAACCTTACTATCCTTGAAAGTGAGCGTATTGCTGAGTTGATCGAATTTGAAAATTACATTCGCCTCCAAATCAACATTGTCTAACGTGAGCTTACTCGTCGTAATTGTTTTTCGGAGATTGTCTTCCTGATAAGGCTTGGCACTGCCAATACCACGAACAGAGAAAATTTCTAGTACTCTCTGGCCGGTCCCCTCACCTTTAATCGTGAGGTCGTTCCAAAATTGATCGAGCCCTGGAGGACCAACATCCCCTTCCACCAACATATCGTGATTTCGAGTATATTTCA
>NZ_LWFH01001493.1:0-1084 GCF_001635725.1 Oleiphilus sp. HI0066 | reverse complement strand
CCAAATTTGGGGTATAGAAGGTGTTGCGCTTGGTTCTCTTATTCCTATGTTGGTGCTTGTGCCTGTTCTGATGAAATATGGTTTCTCGAGTTTAGAACTCAAGTTCACTCATTACTTTAGCCGAGTTATTCTCCCGGTTTTACCCGCACTAATGGCAATGATTTTAGGTGTTTCGATTTACCAAATGAATGTTTCTATTAGTAGTTATCTGGAGTTGGTAGGTGCGGTTTCCGTAGGTGGGCTGGTTTACGCTGTTGCTTTTCTTTTTAGCGGGTTATCGGAGCAAGAGCGAAGCTTTCTCAAAAATCGTTTTTTTGCTAAATAGCTTTTCTTGTAGAGATCTTTTTTTGTCGTAGATTCGGTATATCAACTTCACCCACTTACTTCTTAAATATTGCTTGGTAGAAATGTTCTGAATTCTGCCTCCGAACCTTTCTTTGTAGTATTCATTTTTGCCATATCCGGCTAATAGATCGAATTGCTTTATCTCTCCGCTTGTCTGGCTCAAAAGAATGTTTTGCATTAAATGCACTAAACCTAATGAATAATTTTTGAATGCCTGTTCGTCGTAGCCTAATTGGATATTGTAAATCGTACTGCCAAATTTTAGGTTGTAGGTCAGTGCTTTCACGTCTCCATCGATACTCATAAGTGCAATATCTAAATCATTTGACTTGCCGAAATGAGTGATGAGGCTATTGTGAAACTCCTTGTAAACGTCTTCGAAGCATGGTTTTCCCCAGCGTGTCAGGTGCAGATCATTGAGCGTTTCGATGATATTGAGGGGGCAGCTTTCTTCATTTTCATATATTTGAAAATCGACGGTATGCTGTCTCTCTAGATTTGAGAATTTGTGAATCGTTGCGCGTCTAAAATTACTACTTAGTTTTTTCGTATATTTCTCTGCATCTGTGCAGGTATCGACGACGACGCTATGATCTTCATGAACGGTTCGATTATATAGGCCATAATGACCGAAGCATTCTTCGATTAAGCGTGATGTTAAGCTTTGATGGGGGATGTCTCCCAAAATTAGCTCGTCCCAACGAATATGCTTGAACATATATTCCATTAGAGAAATTCT
>NZ_LWFH01001492.1:0-828 GCF_001635725.1 Oleiphilus sp. HI0066 | reverse complement strand
GTCGATAAGCGGCTGAATTAATCAATTTCAGTAACTTAAAACTGATAATGGGGTCTTGGCTTATAATATCGCTGACGTGGTTTATGTCTATATTGGGGTCTTGGAGTTCAGCGATTAGCCCAAGTACCGATATTTGGTTGGTGTTTAATTTTTTACCCTTAACCAATTCAGGCTTAGCAAGAAAATAACCCTGAAACAACTCAAAGCCTAAATCGGAACAAAGTTGAAACTCTTCGTGAGTTTCAACTTTTTCGGCAAGCAAAGTGACGTCGAAGTCCTTTAGATAGTCGACTGATTGTCGCAACTCATCTTCACTCAAACTAGGTAGATCGATTTTCACGATATCGATATAAGGAAGCAGAGGTTTGTAGTGAGGTGCTTTTACTACGTCGTCCAGCGCAATCGTATAACCGACTTTCTTAAGCGCAATGACGCGCTTTATGAAGCTTGGAGTAATTTTAACGTGCTCAAGGATTTCGATGACCACCATGTGAGGATCAAAGATGGGCTTTTCCATTAACAGTTCGCCTGAAAAGTTAATAAACGCGGGTAATCCACACGTCACAAATTCTAGGTCCGTTTCAGTGAACAGGTTTAAAAGCACGTTTGATGTTGCGCTGAGATCGCAGAAAAAAGTTGCTTTATTTTCTTCGTTATCCCTGAAGAGTAGCTCGTACGCATGTACTTCTTTTTGTCGATTATAAATAGGCTGACGAGCCAATAAGACGTCTTGTTTTTGCATAACTTCAGGTAAATACGCGATGAGCTCTATGAGTGAGCATTTGTTTTTGTACGCTTGAATTATTAGTGTAGACGAGCTTATGAACT
>NZ_LWFH01001491.1:0-1896 GCF_001635725.1 Oleiphilus sp. HI0066 | reverse complement strand
TGCTCTGCCGCCGGAATCGCTTTTGATGGACACGAAGCACACTCTGCAAAATACGACACAGAGAAAACAGCTGAGCTGTTTTGTACCATCATCAATAAATGGTCAAAACTTGGGGGTTGGCCACTTGATCAAAAGATCGGTATTTAAGAGTCTTCGACGCACAAAAAAGCCGAGCAATGCTCGGCTTTTTTATTCCCATATTTAAACAGGAATTACAAAGTGTCTGAGTTCTCAGAAAGGTAAGCTGCAACGCCATCAGGAGAAGCATCCATACCTTTGTCACCTTTGTTCCAACCAGCTGGGCAAACTTCACCGTGCTCTTCGTGGAACTGAAGAGCGTCAACCAAACGGATTAGCTCGTCCATGTTACGACCTAGTGGTAGATCGTTAACGATCTGCGAGCGAACCAAACCTTCTTTGTCAATCAAGAAAGCACCACGGAAAGCAACGCCGCCTTCTGACTCAACGTCGTATGCTTTACAGATGTCGTGCGCCATATCTGCAGCTAATGTGTAACCTACTTGGCCGATACCACCATCATTAACTGGAGTATTACGCCATGCGTTGTGCGTAAAGTGAGAGTCGATAGAAACACCGATCACTTCAACGCCACGCTCTTTGAAGTCAGCCATACGGTGATCAAGAGCGATCAACTCTGATGGACAAACAAACGTGAAGTCTAGCGGGTAGAAGAAAACAAGACCGTACTTGCCTTTGATAGCTTCAGATAGGGTGAACTCGTCTACGATAGAACCGTCGCCAAGAACTGCTGGAACAGTAAAGTCAGGGGCTTGCTTGCCTACTAATACGCTCATTTATTATCTCCAAATGTTGATTGCGTTTTTGATATTTGTCAGAGACGCTTTACGCCTCAAGCGATGTACAAAGTCGACTTATGGTACAACGACTAGGCTGGTTGTCCAATAAGAGATAGCGCTTATTTTTCAGAAACGAAAAAGCCCCTACCAAGGCAGGGGCTTTTTTCTTATACGCTGGATGCTACCAATGAATTCCTCGCATGATCGCAGCAAAGGCCATTTGCTCCGTCGAGACTTTTGGCATATCAGCTTTCTGGTCTTTACCTTGCGCCGCTGCAGAATCTGGGAACATTTTGTAACCCGTATTCATAATAATCTCACCCGCTTTTGGTACGAGAGCATGTAAGACTTGTGCAAAAATACCTAGTCGCGTCGCGATACGCTTCGGACGATGAACGATTGCTTTCGCAATTAAATCTGCTGCATCTTCTGGCGTTAGCGTTGGCACCGAGTCGTAGATCTTAGTTGGACCGATCATTGGCGTTTTTACCAACGGCATGTTGATGGTCGTAAAACTCACATTACTATCTGAGAATTCTGCCGCAGCACATCGCGAGAACGCATCCAATGCTGCCTTCGAGGCTACATACGAAGAGAAACGCGGAGCATTTGTCAAAACACCGATAGATGAGATATTTACAATATGACCTCGTCCCTGCTCAAGCATCTTCGGAGCAAAACCAAGTATCAAGCGAAGCGAGCCGAAGTAATTAAGCTGCATCGTTCTCTCGAAATCGTGGAAACGATCAAACGAAAGGTTTATAGAACGACGAATCGAGCGACCGGCATTATTGATTAAGAAATCAACCGCGCCGTGATCCTTCTCAACTTCAGCAACAAAACGATCACAGTCTTCCATATTCGAAAAATCACATTGGTACGCGTAANCAGTACCGCCGTTTTGCTCAAGCTCGTATTTAACTTCTTCAAGCTTGTCGAGTGTACGCGCTGCGATACAGGTAATCGCACCTGCTTCCGCTAAGACTTTTGCCGTTGCTAAACCAATGCCTGAAGTCGCACCGGTAATGACACATACCTTACCCTCAACCGTGCCACGTAAAGTGCGATCTTTATATAA
>NZ_LWFH01001490.1:0-969 GCF_001635725.1 Oleiphilus sp. HI0066 | reverse complement strand
GGTGATACAGTTGAGATTGTTCTGAGCTTTGATGAGCCTCCTGCAGAACCAAAGATCTTTACGATTGGTCAGACTGCAGACATCTCAATTACAGTTGATGGCGCAACAAATGGTTTGGATAAGCGTTATCACGAGCTTGGTCTCGGCAACGCTCACCGTATGACGGTGATCGAAGCAAAAAATAATGCGGGCCAAGCTGTTACACGCTTTGTTGTTGATCTAAATTCCATGGCACCTTACACCAGTTCTGTTGAGGGTAATGATCTGATTTTGAAGATTGGCTCAGCCGCAGCTGAAAATTCATCAGCTGAAAGCGATGCGTCAGTTAGTCAGTCTGCTTCAGGGAATGGTATTACAGCGATTGATTTTCGTCGCGGTGAGAAAGGCGATGGTCAAGTCATTATTGGTCTAGCGAATCCATCTGCTGATATCGACATGAGTGAAGTAGGTGGCAACATCCAGCTGTTGATCTCTGATGCAGAGCTTCCGGAAAGCCTTCGTCAGCGTTTAGATGTTGTTGACTTCGCAACACCTGTTTCACGTATTGAGTCTTACATTGAAGATGGTAAGGCCAAAATCGTGATCAAGCCTACCGGCAATTATGATTACTTGGCGTATCAAGCTGACGATCAGTTTGTTGTAAGCGTTGAGAAAATTACTGAAGACGAAGTAGAAGAGCGTCGCAAAGAAAAATTTCCTTTCACAGGCGAAAAGCTCTCTCTTAACTTCCAGAACATTGAAGTTCGTGCAGTATTGCAGTTGATTGCTGACTTTACTGGGTTGAACTTGGTAGCGAGTGACACTGTTGGCGGTAGCATTACTTTGCGTCTGCAAAACGTGCCTTGGGATCAAGCGCTTGAGTTAGTGCTAAAAACTAAGGGTTTAGATAAGCGCATGACAGGTAATGTTATGCTTGTTGCGCCAGCTGAAGAGATTTCAGCGCGTGAAAAACTTGAAATTGAGACGAAT
>NZ_LWFH01001489.1:0-12809 GCF_001635725.1 Oleiphilus sp. HI0066 | reverse complement strand
CATCATCGCCAATATCATTCTTTTCTCACTGTTATTTGTATGGGCAAAAGCGCTCTACAACGAAGGCATGACTTACTTAATGTCATGGATACCTGAGTGGTTAGGTTTTCTCGAATGGGCATTTTGGCTCATCTACTTTATCGCGATGATCTTATTAATTTTTTACGCCTTTGTTTCGACCGCTAACTTAATCGGTGCGCCCTTCTATGGCTTTCTAGCTGAAGTTGTTGAAAACAAATTAGCGGGTAAAAAAGACGAGAGTCCATTTACCGCAAAAGAGCTTCTGGCACTGATCCCCAGAACGATATTTAGAGAACTGAGAAAGCTGGCTTATTATTTACCGCGCGTCGCAGCTTTGTTTTTTCTCGGACTTATTCCGGGAGTAAATGCCTTAGTAGCCATTATTTGGATTGTGTTTTCAGGTTGGATGATGGCGATTCAATATGTGGATTACCCTGCCGACAACAATCGCATGTCATTTCCAGACTTACGAAAATTCCTAGCAAAAGACCGAGCCAGCGCATTGGGCTTCGGCTTATGCACTTTTGGCTTAACCCTCGTTCCAATCATCAATTTAGTAGTACTGCCAGCCGCAGTATGTGGTGGCGTTGTGTATTGGCTGAAACAACGAGATGCTTATAAGGCTTAATCTTTAGGCACGACGACACGCTGATTGGGGAAGTGACAGGTAAACGTACTTCCCTGATCAATCCCGCTTTGTACTTCCAAGTTCGCACCATGGTTGATCAACACGTGTTTTACGATGGCAAGCCCTAAACCAGAGCCTCCAGTATTAGAGTTTCGGCTAGGGTCGGCGCGATAGAAACGCTCCGTTAAACGTGGGATATGAATCGGGTCAAAACCACACCCCGTATCCGTCACTGACAAGTGGCAACCACCATGATCTTGCCACCAGCGGATGACGACAGAGCCTTTTGCTGGCGTATATTTCACGGCATTAAACACGATATTTGAAATCGCAGATCGTAATTGATTCTCAACACCAAAAATATTGGCATTTGAAACAATATCGAGCGAAATTTGATGTTCATTATCCGCACTGAACAGCTCTGCATCATGAAGTACGCTCTCGAGCAATGGCACAATCAATACTTCTTTTTCAGCATGAACGCGATCTTGTGCTTCAAATTTCTCTAACACCAATAAGTCATTAATGATCGCTTCCAAGCGATTCGTTTGTCCTTCCATCGACATTAGGGCTCGATGCCATTTTTCAGGAGCCTCTTCACTATCAATCAGCGTTTCGAGATAACCGCGAATCACAGTTAATGGTGTACGTAGCTCATGCGAGACGTTACTGACAAAGTCACGTCGCATTTGTTCTAAATGATGTAGGCGCGTGACGTCTTGCGCCAAGATCAAACGTTCCTGTTTACCGAACAAAGTAATGTGAATACGAATAATGAGATTGGGATCAGTCGGGGATGTGATTTCTAAAGCGTCATCATATTTCTTTGCGTCAAAATAGGCTTTAAATTCAGGATCTCTTACTAAATTTGTAACAAGTTGAGCCTGATCTTTATCATCATCAAAGCCAAATAATCGCGTTGCGGCTTCATTCCACCAATCCATTTGCCCCATTTCGTTGGTCATCACAACGGCATCTTTCAGAGCATTCGCCGAATTACGAACACGCTTAATCATTTTGCTTAAGCGCTTACGTGCCTTTTTATTTTGCAATTGGGTGTAATACAAACCTTCAAAAAGGTCTCCCCATAAACCATAACTTTCAGGCACTTCTTTTGGCTTTTTAGTTGGATAGAGCCAAGCATGTAAACGAAGTGCTTGTCGCACCATCCACAAGCTATAGCTCGCAAAGAACACCAGAAGACTAGGAAGGAGAAGGTCCGTGATTAAGCCGAGTAAAACAGCTAGCACAAATGCCCACACTAAATAGCGGACATGTGCAGACGCGCGTTTATGCATTCGCTTTGCTTCCTTTAAACTCGCACAAAATAGATAAGGCTATATTAGCCAATTAATGCGCCGTTTTGGTAGAAAAACGATAACCGGTACCTCGAACAGTTTGAACTAAGGCTTCATGGCGTTTGCCGATCGCTTTGCGCAAACGACGAATGTGTACATCAACAGTGCGTTCTTCCACATACACATTACCACCCCAAACGAGGTCCAATAGCTGCGCTCGCGTGTAGACGCGATCTTGGTGTGTCATGAAAAACTGCAGGAGTTTATATTCTGTTGGCCCCATCGAAAGCGTTTCACCTTCTGAGCTAACACGGTGACAGACTGGATCGAGCTCTAAGCCATCAATATTAATCGCAGACTCTAACCCTTGTGGATTAGCTCGACGCAGCACCGCTTTTAACCTAGCCACTAACTCACGTGGAGAAAAAGGCTTAGTAATGTAATCATCCGCTCCGACTTCCAAGCCTTGAATCTTATTGTCTTCTTCGACTTTCGCAGTGATCATAATGATTGGAATTTCAGAAGTGCTTTCGTCACGCTTCAAACGTCGGGCAAACTCTACACCGCTCGTTTCCGGCAACATCCAGTCTAATAAGATCATATCGGGGCGATCGTCTAGCACAATGCTGTGAGCGTCACGGGCATTACTCGCTTCAAAACAGGTATACCCTGCCATCTCTAAAGCTACTGCGATCATTTCGCGGATGGATGACTCGTCATCCACAATAAGGATTTTCTTATCTGCCATGTCTTACACTCTCATTATGCTCAATCACATCTGAGCAAATACCTACTCGTCGCGGTATTAGAAAGGAGGTTTGTTACAAGTATATGACAGGAAAAGCGCTTAAACGTTCATCAAGTCGCATAATCAAGTGCGATACCAACAAAAATGGCAAAACCCACCCAGTTATTGTTCAAAAATGCACGTAAACAATCGTCTTTATAACGTAAACGTATCAAATGTTGTTGGTATACCAACAGCACTGACGCGACGACAATGGA
Organism: Oleiphilus sp. HI0066; assembly: GCF_001635725.1. Taxonomy (NCBI): domain Bacteria; kingdom Pseudomonadati; phylum Pseudomonadota; class Gammaproteobacteria; order Oceanospirillales; family Oleiphilaceae; genus Oleiphilus; species Oleiphilus sp. HI0066. The sequence goes on along the minus strand of NZ_LWFH01001489.1, from coordinate 9,857 downwards.
CAAGAAATAGAAGCTTCCGAGATTTAACTGCTCGCCCAGCAAGCACATCGCAAGCACAAACAACACTTGAAGGCTCGCGATAATCGATCGGTCTGCATTACCGAACAGAATCGCTGTGGATTTCACTCCAATTTTCAGATCATCCTCACGATCCATCATCGCGTAAATTGTGTCGTAAGCGACAGTCCATAACAGCGTTGCTGTAAAAATTATCCAAGCAAGAGCCGGCACCTTTTCGATGACTGCTGCAAATGCCATAGGAATGGACCACGCAAACGCAGCACCAAGAAAGACTTGCGGCAAGAAGGTGTAACGCTTCATGAAAGGATAAATACACGCGAGGGCCAATGCACCAAAGGACCAAACAATCGCACTAGTGTTTAAACAAAGAACCAATAGCAAGGCTGAAAAACATAAGACGACGAAAAATATGATGGCATCTTTTAAACTCAACTCACCAGCAGCTAGAGGCCTAGCTTTAGTGCGCTCAACGTGGCCATCAATATTGCGATCTGCAATATCATTAATCACACAGCCTGCAGCGCGCATTGCGATCGCTCCAGAAACAAATACAAACAAATGAAGCGCTGAAGGCAAACCATCACTCGCAATCCATAAAGCCCACATAGCAGGCCATAACACTAAGAATGTACCAATGGGCTTATCAAACCGCGCCAAGCGCCATAATGCTGCCGGTTTACCTTCGAGTAGACCAGCTTGGGTCAGAACTTCTTTAAATTTATATCTTAGATTCAACATAGCTTAAGAGTGATGAATAACTGAGGTATGAAACTTTTCTGCCACTAGTAAGGGCTTGTTGTGTAAGCGAAACACAGAGCGCCGAGCGTAAGTTGGCTGATTACCCCCAGATGTTCTTGTTAGCTGAATAGCTTCGCGCTTCATTGACCGCGAGGCAAATAAAAATGCTCCCAAAGGTTTTGAGCCCAGGCACTTTAACTGCCGCTCTTTACCAACCAGTGAATGCAATGGAATAACACTTCTAGCACTAACCCAAACCTTGTCGTGGCAAAGTAAATCAACCTCGCGAATCAAAGCGTAGCGCCCTATCGACAGATTCAAAGCTCTTCTCTCACTCATTGTTGGTTTCGCGTATTGCTGCGCCTTTACACGGACTTTAAAACTTCCGTTTGATGCTTGCTGCAATCGCTTTGTTAACGATCCAGCATCGAGTACCCACGATTGCCAAACCCGAGGAATAAAAGAAGAAGGTACACGCCGGTAGGAATGCCAATGAAAATGTTCGGTTTGCAATTTACACCTTGCTGATAGCAGAAGAAATGAGCACATTTTTATGGGCACTCACTAGGTCAGCGCAAAGTATAACGAAGGCCGCTTATATAAACCACGGATCTGATCAGCCATTGAGAGACTCGGAGATATCCGATACATTAGCCGACCATTGAATTCCTTCCAACAGAAACAAAGAGGAACACCATGAAAAAATGGCTTTGTGTAGTATGCGGCCTTATTTACGATGAAGCTGAAGGTTGGCCTGACGACAACATCCCACCAGGTACAAAATGGGAAGATGTGCCAGACGATTGGGAATGTCCTGATTGCGGTGTCGGCAAAGAAGACTTCGAAATGGTAGAAGCTTAATGAGCCAAGCGATCATCATTATTGGTTCTGGAATGGCGGGCTATGCAGTAGCCCGCGAATTTCGAAAACTTAATTCTGAAACTCCTCTGTTAATGATTACCCAAGACGATGGCAGCGCATATTCTAAACCGATGCTGTCAACGGGATTCACCAAAAATAAAGACGCAGAAGCATTAGTAATGTCTAATGCTGTGCAAATGTCAGAACAGTTAAATATGTCAATACGCACACAAACAAGTGTGCAAAATATCGACACTGAAAAACAAACAATCCTCGTTGATAATGAGACGATCGAATACAGCAAGCTCGTATTAGCGACGGGCGCAAGTCCATTCAAACTGAAGTTTGTTAAACCTGAGAGTGACCGCATTTTCTCGATCAATGATCTTGATGATTACCGCGCATTCCGCACAGCTAGCCAAGGCAAAAAGCATGTCGCAATTGTCGGAACAGGTTTGATCGGTTGTGAATACGCGAACGATCTTTTGAATGGCGAATATGAAGTGTCATTGATCGGCTTAAGCCAACATGTTTTAGATACCATGCTGCCGCCAGAAGCATCAGAATGTGTTACAAAAAGCTTGAGTGATGCCGGCGCGAACTTCTACTTTGAGCGAAGCGTTGTTGATATCCAAGAAACTGTTGATGGCGTAATAGTGGAGCTCGACAACGGTGAAAAAATCTCAGCCGATATAGCGATTAGTGCGATTGGTTTAGCACCAAATACTAAGCTGGCTTCTGAGAGCGGCATCGAGACTAATAAAGGCATTACGTGCGATCGTAGTTTGGAAACGTCCGCTAAGAACGTCTACACACTGGGCGATTGTGCAGAAGTCGATGGCATGGTTATGCTCTATGTTTTGCCGATGATGGCATGTGCTCGAGCGCTTGCCAGCACACTCAATGACGAACCGAAGCTTGTGAGTTATGGTGTAATGCCGGTGGCAGTTAAAACACCTGCCTGCCCTGTCGTTGTTCTTCCTGCATCAAATGAAAATGGCACTTGGGATATCGAATCAGACGGGTTCAATACCACAGCGTTGTTTAAGTCGGATCAAGGCGAGCTTCTTGGCTTCGCATTAACCGGCGATGCGACGAAACAAAAGCAGGTTTTAGCAAAGCAAGTTCAAGCTATCCACCCAGAATAATAGTAAGAAGTACATATCTATGAGCGACGTTCTTCAACAGTTGATTGATGTCTTAAAACTGGAACAAATCGACGATTCTCATTTTCAAGGCGCAAGCGAAGATCTAGGTTTTCCTAATGTCTTTGGCGGCCAAGTTTGCGGCCAAGCGATGATGGCAGCCTATCAATCTGTTGAAGATCGCATCGCACATTCTATGCATGGATACTTTCTGCGCGCAGGAGATCCAAACTTACCTATTCAATACGAAGTGCAATCTCTCCGGGATGGTGGCAGTTTTTCTGCTCGTCGCGTAATTGCGCGTCAACATGACAAAGAGATCTTTACCCTTAATGCATCATTTCAAGTTCCTGAAATTGGCTTTGAGCATCAGATTGATATGCCTGCCAGCACAGAACCTGATGTCTTACTTTCTGAACTAGATATGCGCAGGCGCTTTAAACATCTGATCCCAGAAAAGCTTAGAGATCAGTTTACACGCGACCGCCCTATTGAGATTCGCCCCGTTAATCCGGTGAATTATTCAAATCCTGATGTACGTGCACCCTATAAACAAAATTGGTTTCGAGCGGTAGGTGAGCTACCAGATGATCTATACCTGCATCAATGTATTCTGACTTACGCATCGGACTTCGGTTTGCTAGGCACAAGCATGCTTCCTCACGGCGTGAGCTTTGCGCAAAAGGGCATGCAAGTTGCCAGTATTGATCACGCGCTTTGGTTCCATCGTCCATTCCGTGTTGATGATTGGCTTCTCTATGATATGGACAGTCCTAGCGCTTCAAACGGCAGAGGATTCAATCGTGGCAACATTTTCAATCAAAAAGGTGAACTTGTTGCATCAGTTTGCCAAGAAGCACTGATTCGGAAAAAACCACAAAAGCCAGCTTAATCGCTTGCGCTATGGCGAGTTCAGGGCCATGATAAAAGGTAGTATTTAATATCAAAGGAGTATGGCCATGAGCAGTGCTGAAGAAAGCCGTCAAGCCAAGGTAATCAGTGAACTACGAACCTTTATCCGCAAGGTTCTCTCTGATCCGACAATCGCCACAAAATGCATGGAAATCGCGCGTCAACACAAAGGCCAACCAGACTCAGCAAAATTAATCGCTGAAGAAATCAGCGCAAATACCATTGTGCGCATTCCAGAAGAACATAGTGATGCGGATAAAATCTTCCTCGACATTATTAATGAAGTCTTAGACGACGAAGCGGCACTCTACTAACTCAGAAGATGACGCATTTAAAACGGAGCAACACGCTCCGTTTTTTATATCTGTCAGTTTTATCAGCGATGCATCAGATACAAGAACATATCCATCAACTTCAGCAGCAACATTTTCGAGCCTGCATAGCGATAAAAGGCACTGCTGATTGGGTGAAGGAAAGCTATCAAGTCCTAGCTAAAAAACTCCCAGACGGGCAAAGCGCTATTTTGTTGGGGCATGATGCATCTTTACTCCGTAGCGAGCATGATCGATGCATTGCACCCAAGCATTATCGCGAAATACTCGGACAACAAAGCCAAATACTCATTTGGGACTTACGCAAAGAGATTCATCCTGACGCGATCGCAGCAAGTAGTGGTGTTCTCGAAGGCGGCGGACTGCTCTTCGTATTAATCGACGATACGGATAACCAGCTTCAAGCATCCCACTCTCGATTTTTAAATACACTGATAGAAAGCGAAGCAATGCTTGTTATAGATAGTGACAACTTTGATGAAGCACTAACTCAGTTTTATCCCTTCCAAGTTCAATCATCAAACAAACAAGGTATTACACTCAACGAAGAACAGCAGGCCTGCTTGGCAAAAATTGAAAGAGTCGTAAAAGGACATCGCAATCGTCCTCTGATTCTACGAGCCGACCGCGGACGGGGTAAATCGACGACACTAGGTATCGCAGCAGCGCAATTACTCAATAACGCTAAGCTCGAGAACATCATACTCGTTGCTGATCATCCAAATTCCGTTGCGACTTTAATTCAGCATTTTGAACAAAACATCGATCACGCATCTTTGCGCGATAAACTGCGCGTTATACCGAGCGATGTTCTGTTAGAAACTCTCCCCGAAACGCACTTACTCATTATCGATGAAGCAGCCAGCTTTCCGCTCCCTACCCTTCATAGCTTGATTGAGCACTATGCGAGAATCGTTATGGCGAGTACATTGCACGGATATGAAGGCAGTGGTCGCGGCTTTGATTTAAAACTTAATACAATATTTAAGGCAGAACATAAACAAGCTAGCTTTTACTCGCTAGATCAGCCTATACGCTGGGCAAGCGGCGACCCACTAGAACGAGTCATCAATGAGAGCTTCGTTTTACAGGCACACTTAACAGAAGTCGATACAACAGAGCCTCAAGCACGCCATTTTGAGTGGATCAATAAAAAAGAATTACTTGAAGACCAAAGCCTTCTTGAACAAGTCTTTGCTCTCTTAGTTCTCGCTCATTATCAAAGCCGCCCTTCTGATTTAAGCCAGCTCATTGACAACGAAGACATACGTATCGGTGTGATGTTCGAGGGAGAACATATCGTTGGTGTTTTAGCGAGCGTTGAAGAAGATTTATCGGCACAAGACGCGCAGTTAAAACAAGACATCATCAACGGCAAACGCAGATTAAAAGGACATCTTAGCCTACAGGCATTTGCGAGTTTCTACTCTCAGGCAGAATGGTTAGACCTCAAGTGCCAACGTATTTTACGTATTGTTGTGCACCCCGCTCGCCAATCAAGTCAAATAGGATCAGAGCTGATACAAGAGCTCCTTGCATCCGCCAAGGTTCAGAATTTAGATGCATGCAGCGTGAGCTATGGTCTCGAAGCTAAGCTCTTTAACTTTTGGGCACGAGCCGATTTTGAAAGTACACGATTAAGCTATCAAGCTGATGCTTCTAGTGGGCTGCCGTCCATGATGATGCTTAACCCAATATCTTCAAAAGCAAAAACACTCTTATCATCAAGCAAACAGCGCTTTATCGATCACTTTGTTATCGGCTTACCAATCTATTTTCAGAAATTGAGCCCTGCGCTTGTTAATACGATTCTATTGGATGTAGGCAGATCATTAAATGTTGGAGAGGCTCTCAGCGAGCAACAAATTGCACGTCTCAACAAATTTTCCGCAGGACAAACAAGCCTTTGGGATAGCTGGCCAGATATTCGCGCGCTTACACTTTATTGTGCAACGAAACGCGTTATCAATACCGAGCAAGCAAACGTTTTAATCGCAGTTATGCTACAAAACTATGCGATGGAAATATTTAAAGTTGATGGGAAAAAACTGAGTAAGAAAGAATGGCTGGCATATTTGCGAGAAGCGAGCAAAACGCTTCTCGCAGAATTGACTATATAGTGAAGCTAGACCCGCACCCACAGGTCGTTGTGGCATTCGGGTTACTGACGACAAACTGAGAACCTTTCAGACCTTCGCTGTAATCTACCGTCGAGCCCACTAAATATTGATACGACATCGCATCAACCACTAAGTTAACGCCCATGTTTTCAATCACAGTATCGTCGTCTGCTTGCGCTTCATCAAACGTGAAACCGTACTGAAAGCCCGAACATCCACCACCTGTTACATAAACACGTAGTTTCAATTCTGGATTTTCTTCTTCCTCGATTAGATTTCTTACCTTAGTAGCCGCGGCATCGGTAAAGACTAATGGAGAAGGGATATGTGACTCAACAACGCTCATTGGGACTCCGGAGTACTCAAACTTCGCGCAATTATCCGCTTATCCGACAAAAACAGTCAAGTATTACTCGCCCTGCGATGCAACTGCCTTCAATGCTACTGCATCTGAGACATTTTCTTTATCCCCAACTACTTGGTCTTCTGGTGAAGGTTGCTTCTGATGAACAAGGTTTCCGTTTACTTCGGCTCCCATCGCCATCTCGATTAAGTTGTAATAGACATTACCCTTAACCGACGCATTTTCAGCTAGTTCGACATGCTTTGATGCATATACATCACCATAAACCGTACCGTTAATGATGATATGTGGTGCAATAACATCACCATCTATTTCACCAATATCACTAATACGAACAACTGCTTCTTGATCATCGGTAGAGCGAATCGTACCTTTGATTAAGCCATCAATATGTAGGCCCCCAGAAAACTGAATATCACCTTCCATGCTCGTTTTACTGCTGATTAGCGTTTCAAACGGAACATTATGAGATTTAGCGATATCTTTGCGTTTGTTTTTTCCCCACATATAAACCTCTACCTATTCTTCTAAGACCGCAACGCTTGGTGCTGCGGTTAACGCAGGTATCAGCTCTTGCCAAGCGACATTGCGTTCTACACGCGATGCACTTTTCCCTTTGCTCTGAGCAACCACTTGAATATTTTCGGGCTCAAAATTTTCGGGCAAGATCAGCTCACCTGCAAATTCTTGGAAATATCTAAAACGGAATTTCATTCCTAACTCTTCAACCTCAGACACATCTCGAAGAGGAAGAATGACACTCTCTGAATCACGTTGACCAATCAAGTTTACAGCAACAACACCCTGTAAATAGCGTTTGTTGTTTGCTAACTGCGCCAACACGATTTTATAAGCATAGTGCCTGTTTTCACTTAATGCAGACAATTCAAGGGCTTGAATTTGTAAGCCTTTGTTATTGTCAGATGGCGCCATAATGTTCTGATAAAAGCTTACATCTTTCTTCAATCCAGCAACCTGCTCTCGCAAACCACGAATGGTGCTTTGAATCTCTTGCTTTGCATGCAAGTTAATGGCTTCGCTTTGTTCAAGATTCGCGATTTTTTGCTTTAAGCCCTGATTCTCATCGACCGATAAACGATATTGCTCGGACAATGCATTCAGACTTTCTACGGCTACCTGGTGTCGTTGTTTCATTTCAAAAACGCCGACGTAATAAGCCGCACTCGCACAAACGAGCACCAAGCAAGTTAGCTGAATAATCAGCTTACGTTTTCGTCCTGGCTCATGACGAACCAACACCATTTTTTCATGCGGATTATGTTTAGCCATAATATCCTTAAGGGCTCAAAGGAACTTGTTGCAAACCACATGTCTCTTCGAAACCGAACATGATATTCATGTTCTGAACAGCTTGCCCCGATGCGCCTTTAACTAAATTGTCGATCACCGAACTGATAATCAACATGTTACTGCCTTCTTGTTGATGAATTGCAAGACGACAAATATTCGAACCTTTTACGCTGCGAGTTTCTGGCAAAGATCCTGATGGCATTACATCAACGAAGGCTTCGCCTTGGTAACGCTCTTCAAATAAAGCTTGAACCTGACCCAAAGACATTTCTTCGCCTTTTTCATTCAGAGGCGCATACAACGTTGCCTCGATACCTCGGATCATTGGAACTAAGTGTGGCACAAACGTAAGGCTGACTGGTTTGCCTGCAGCCCACGATAAACCCTGCTCGATTTCTGGACGGTGACGATGACCGCTAATGCCATAAGCTTTAAAACTATCTGCACATTCTGACAAAAGCGTGCCGACACTAGCCTTTCTTCCCGCGCCACTCACGCCTGACTTTGCGTCTGCGATCAACTGATCAACATTCACTAATCCATTCTCAATTAAAGGAATCAAACCCAATTGAATCGCAGTCGGATAACAACCGGGACACGCTAGTAAACGAGTATCGGCGATCTTGTCACGATTTACTTCAGGTAAACCATAAACCGCTTCATCGATCAATTCAGGGCTGTTATGAGCTTGTTGATACCATTTTTCCCATAAAGCCTGATCCTTAATACGAAAATCAGCAGAAAGATCGATAACACGCGCGCCACTTGCTAGCACATCCGACATCATGGCCTGCGCAACGCCATGGGGTGTCGCGAAAAAGATCACATCGCAACCTTTGAGGTTTTCTGCGCTCGGCTCACAAAAATCAATATTTAAAAAGCCACGTAAATTAGGAAACATTTCCACAACAGGTCGCCCTGCATCACTACGCGAACACACAGCATGTACCTCAACATGCGGATGCCCGACTAAAATTCGCAGTAACTCGGAACCGGTATATCCCGTTGCGCCAACAATCCCAGCTTTTATCACGCTTAACTCCTACTTTTTGTAGCTCTAAAAACGCGCGCATTGTATCAGGAAAACCAACACTGTTCTTTATCGATAAAGACTGAACAGGTTAGAATGAACAACGATTTTTCGCCGCTTTCTTCACTTACAGCAAAACTTATGCCTTTTAGATCAAAGCTAGACTCATACAAACATGGATTCAGAGAAAGACTCGGCGCTGCCGATGCGCTTCCTCAGCTTGCACTACTTGGCTTTTTCGTTGGGCTCGTTACCACTTTAGTTATTCTTCTGTTTCGCGGTTTTATAGAAACGGCTCTGTCACTATATCTCCCTGAAGGAGATCCTGAGAATTTTGAAGGACTATCTCAAACGCTACGTGCGACGCTACCCTTATCAGGCGCCATCATTATTGGCTTAATTTGGTACAAACTAGGCGTTGTGCATCGCAAAACTGGCGTTGCTTATGTGATGGAACGTCTCGCCTACCATCAAGGCTACATGTCATTAAAATCACTAGTTGTGCAGTTTTTTGGCGGGGTGTTGACGGTTATTAGTGGGCAGTCGTCTGGTCGAGAAGGCCCTGCTGTACATTTGGGTTCCGCCGCGGCAAGTATCATGGGGCAATATTTCAAGTTGCCGAACAACAGTATTCGTATACTGATCGCTTGTGGCACAGCGGCTGCTATATCAGCATCGTTTAATACCCCCATCGCGGGGGTTATTTTCGCGATGGAAGTCGTGTTAATGGAATACAGCCTCATCGGTTTTACACCAATTATTATTGCATCAGTGACCGCAGCTTTTGCATCACAGATGTTCTATGGCACTGAACCGGCATTTCTAGTTCCGCAGCTTGATCTCAGCTCTCCATTTGAAATTCCTTATATTATTTTTTGTGGATTATTAATCGGTGCAGTATCGGCAAGTTTCGTTCGCTTAACACTGAGCTCGATGCGCTTTTCTAAAGTCAATATCTTCTTAAGAATTCTAGCGGCTGGGTGCTTCACTGGCGCGGTTGCGTACTTCATTCCCGAAATCATG
>NZ_LWFH01001488.1:0-919 GCF_001635725.1 Oleiphilus sp. HI0066 | reverse complement strand
GCGTGAGTTGGTATTAATTGGTGAAGTGCTTGCGATCGATGCAGCGAAATTTGCTGAATTCCTCCGTAGTTCTAAGCAGTTCATGGCGGCATGTCAGCAGGCTATTAAGAACAACGCTGGAAAATCTGCGGATGTTATTGCCGAGCTATTCAGAAATATGCACACCGTTAAGGGTAATGCGCGTACGTATGGTTTGAGTTATTTGACTGACGTAGTGCATGAAGTTGAATCTACTTATGATGCTTTACGTAATGATGATTCGCGTGAGTGGAAGCAGAATGAATTACTCGAAGAGTTGCGTGAAGCGCAGGAGATTCTTGCTGAGTACGACACGATTTATCATGACAAGCTAGGTCGTGATGGTGTTGCAGCACAAGGTGTAAATCTAGACTCAGAACGCGTAGCTTCGTGGTTAGATAGCATTAAGCGTCTTACTGAAAAATCGATGGACAACGATGTACAAGAAGTTGTTTCAGAAGCCTATAGCATGTTGCTTTCTATCGAATCTAAAACCTTGTCTGAGGTGATCTCTGAGCCTTTAAGTTCGCTCGCGTCAATGGCTGAGCAGCTTGATAAGCCCGCACCAGAAGTTCGTGTAAACGATGCAGAGTTGTTTATTGATGGCCGCGTTCACAGCATGATGAATAATATCTTTATGCATGTGTTGCGTAATGCAATGGATCACGGCATTGAAGGTGCGACAGAGCGTGCAGAGAAGGGTAAGAACGAAAACGGTCTTATCTCGATTAATACGCAAGTGAATAAACAGAACGCCGAATTCATTGTTTCAGACGATGGTCGAGGTATCGCGATTGCGAAAATTCGTTCATTAGCTGTAGACAAGGGAATTATTGAGCAAGATGCAGCACTCAGCGCGCAAGACATTGCGAACTTGGTATTCACTTCAGGATTCTCTACT
>NZ_LWFH01001487.1:0-692 GCF_001635725.1 Oleiphilus sp. HI0066 | reverse complement strand
GGCTACCACGCGCTCGGAACGCACCGCCTTCTTTTGAGCGATCTCCGCGCAGGTAAGCTAGTCGATCCTGCGCGAGCGTGTCGTCAGGACTTGCCGCTTCTCCTGGAGGATTCGTGCGTAAGTCGTTTTTCTGAGCGTCCGTTAAATTCGCCCACTCAAAGGTTACACCATCCGATGCACCCTGTGTGTAGATAACTCGCTCTTGATCAGCAACTGAAATATCTCTTTCATCCAATAAAGCCGCAGCACCTGAAGCCTCACCCGCTGAGTTTGACCAAACAATATCAAGCACATCACCATTGCTTGGATCGAGTAAGCGTGCTTCTAAGTCACCACTCCAGTCAGACGAATTAAAGAGTGTTGTATAAATAGATGTGCCATCTTGCGCACGTAATGATGAAGAGTTAAAGGTTACACCTGAACCGCTACCAATAGATGTCACAATATCGTTGATCGCCGAACGCAGCGCTTCTTTCAAAGAATCAGGCGACGTTGCGCTGTACATTTCGCCACGGCCATTGACTGCTGCGTGATATAAATCATCCACCTGAGGAAGACCTTCATCAGAAACATCTGGCCAAACTGGTTCAGTATTAGCCCCATGAGCATCTTCCACAGCATGATGAGTCACACCAAAGATATTCCCGCGCAAACCTAAGCCGACGGTATAAGTGTTCATGTGTAGATTAGTA
>NZ_LWFH01001486.1:0-921 GCF_001635725.1 Oleiphilus sp. HI0066 | reverse complement strand
GTTCAGCTGCTGTTGAAGCGATTGACAACGTACAAGACGCTGGCATTTCTACTTTCGTAGGTCAAGAAATGGCTGAGTCTGATCGTCCAGAACTTACTGCTGCAGAGATCGTAATCTCTGGTGGTCGTGGTATGCAGAATGGCGACAACTTCGCAATGCTTGAGAAAGTTGCTGACAAGCTTGGCGCAGCAATGGGTGCATCGCGTGCAGCTGTTGACGCTGGCTTCGTACCTAACGACATGCAGGTTGGTCAAACAGGTAAGATCGTTGCCCCTAACCTATACATCGCTGTAGGTATTTCAGGTGCGATCCAACACTTGGCTGGTATGTCTGGTTCTAAAGTAATTGTTGCGATCAACAAAGACGAAGAAGCGCCTATCTTCCAGGTTGCTGACTACGGTCTTGTTGCTGATCTATTTGATGCGGTTCCAGAATTGGAAGCTGCCCTTTAATAGATAGCTGATCTCAAAAAACCGGCCCTTGAAAGAGCGCCGGTTTTTTTGTGCCTTTAAAAAAACGACTACTTTCTAACCCAGACCTTACATATGTTCAGAGAGTCGTTTTGAAGAGAGGAATAGGTGTTTTTTTATTATCTGTTGGGCAATCGGCCTTAGCTATTGAAGGCACGGCGTATAGCTCGACATCAGGATTGTTGACTAGTGTTTGGGGTACGTATGGCCAAGGCACTGTTGGTATTGATACGACGACTTATACCTTGTCGAGTGATTTTGCGCTCTTGTCAGATCGAAGTATTCAGTGGAATACAGGAAGCCGACCGCCACCCGTTGGTGAAACGGTTGGTACGCCGGCAGGAACTTACTTTAGAAATGTAATTATTCAAAGTGTGGGAGGTCAAAAGCATGCTCTCACTATCACTAACTCCGGCCCCGCCAGAAAATTGAGCGCCGAGAAACTATCGAT
>NZ_LWFH01001485.1:0-960 GCF_001635725.1 Oleiphilus sp. HI0066 | reverse complement strand
CGAGCTTGAAGAGAAAAAAGTGATCGAGCAGGTCCCAGAAAAGAACGCACGTTTTGTGAATGCTTTGGAAGAGATTAATGCTGAATTCCAAGTGTTTAAAGAGATTAGAAGTTGCGGCTTATTAATTGGCTGCGAGATGAATGAGAAATATCAAGGTAAAGCGAAAGACATTATGGCTAAAGCGATGGAGCAAGGCTTGATGGCCTTGATCGCAGGTCCAAATGTACTTCGCTTAGCGCCATCATTGATTATCGCGGACAAGGATATCGATGAAGGTATGGCTTTACTTAGAACGGCTGTAAGGGAATTCGTTAATACGGAGGTGTAGAATGCACCTAGTGCGTCCATGCACACTTGATGATCTAAGCAGTATTGAATCGCTAGTTCGTGATAACCAAGCACGAATAGCGTCTCTTCCTCGGAAACGAGCTCGATTAGCGGAGCGCATTGAACAATCAATGCGTTCTTTTCAGTCCCCAAATTCGCCCAGCGATGAGGGGAAGTTCTTTTTATTTGTTCTAGAAAATACTCAAACAGGAGAGCTTGTTGCCTGTTCGGGTATTGCTATGAATAACGAACTTAAGCGACCGTTTTATAACTATCGTTTGGGTGAGCTTATTCATGCCTCAGAAGAATTTGACATTCATACGCCAGTGTCTGTCTTGCATTTAACGCATGAGTTGACCGGCCGAAATGTCTTGTGTTCATTGGCTATACGCGATGACTTGGTTGATACAGATTGTTTTCAACTCATTGCGCGTGCTCGGTTGATGTTTATGCGTCAATTTGCCGAGTACTTTAGTGATCAGGTTGTCGTTGAATTGCAGGGTGTTTATGGCGAAAAAGGGCAGTCTGTATTTTGGGATGATTTAGGACGAAATTTCTTCAACATGGATTTCGCAAATGCGAATTATCATGTCGCGACAAAGAGTCGTACTTTTCTTGCAGAGCTGATGCCCG
>NZ_LWFH01001484.1:0-851 GCF_001635725.1 Oleiphilus sp. HI0066 | reverse complement strand
ATCAAACCATGCAGCAATTTGCTGCGCTGGTTCGTACTTAAGCGCTCAATAATTAGAGCCTATGCAATAGAACTAACGACGAGAGTATTATGAGCAATTCCCCATTATTTGATCCGATTGAGTTAGGCCCCCTTTCACTAAAAAACCGCATTGTAATGGCGCCAATGACACGTACCTTTTCTCCGGGCAATGTACCGAATGATTTAAACGTAGCGTATTACGCTCGCCGTGCAGAAAACGAAGTGGGATTGATTATTACCGAAGGCACCACGGTTGGTCATAAGGCTGCTAATGGTTATGCGCGCGTACCTTTTATGCACGGTGAAGAATCCTTAGCGGGCTGGAAAAAAGTGGTTGATGCAGTACACGCAAAAGGCGGCAAAATTGCCCCGCAGCTATGGCATGTCGGCTCAGTTCGTAAAGAAGGCATAGAGCCAGATACTTCTGTTCCTGGCCACAGCCCTTCTGGCTTATTTAAGCCGGGCAGAGAAAACGGCGTAGCGATGAATCAGCAAGATATCGATGAAGTCGTTGAAGCATTTGCGCAGGCTGCAGCAGATGCCAAAGCCATCGGTTTTGATGCAGTGGAAGTGCATGGTGCTCACGGCTACCTGATTGATCAGTTCTTCTGGCAAGGTACCAATCAGCGTGACGATAGTTATGGCGGCGATCTCGTTTCCCGCACTAAATTCGCAGTAGAAATTGTGAAAGCGATTCGTGCGCGTGTGGGTGCAGACTTCCCGATTATCTTCCGCTTTTCTCAGTGGAAGCAGCAAGACTACGATGCGCGTTTAGCTAACTCACCAGAAGAATTGAAAACATTCCTAACTCCTTTGGTTGAAGCCGGCGTG
>NZ_LWFH01001483.1:0-2922 GCF_001635725.1 Oleiphilus sp. HI0066 | reverse complement strand
TCTTGTACAGAGTATCGCGCCAAATGCATTGCAGAGTATCGATCAAGCGCGTCAGCCAAAGCCAAAAAATAATCATCAAGTAAGGCTGCCTCATACTTTTCGCAGTCATCTTCGTAGAGACATGAACCGATGAAGTAAGCTAGATCTTTCATGCCACACCCTGCCCCGACATATTGAAAATCAACCGCCGCAACCTTTGCCCCATCTTCAGAAAAACAGAAATTCGCTAGCTTCGCATCACCATGAAGTAGTGTTTGAAAAGGGCTTGCTTTGAGCTTTTGATCAATAGCTCCAGCAGCACGTTTTAGCGCCAGATCATCCAGCGCATCTAATTCATCGGGACGCGTTTCAAGATGCCAATACGTACCTGACGGCCACAAGCCTTGTGGCTGAACACCCATAAATCGCGCATGAAAATTAGCAAGCCATTGAATACATGGCTGCATTTGTTGATAAGTTAATGAGTCAAAACGTCGCGAAAAACTCACGGCATTTAGATCTTCTAGAATGATCAAATACTCAGCGTCAGGATCAAGCTTCGACTCATCAATAGGGAACGTTCGAGGCACTTGGCAATAGTCATCACATTGCCCAGCAAAATGCTTATACCAATTCGTTTCAACTTGATAAGAACGCACTTTGCGTTCATGCGATCGATTGGTATTCCATCCTCGCGGGTGCGCAATATCATCGGGAAGAGTGACGTGTTTGACGATCAAACTGGGTAGCTCTCCACCATCAAATCGATAGCGTTTGATAGCACCATAGCCACTCCATAGGCTCTGTACTTCTTCAACAGAACAAACGCTCTGCGATCCAGCAATAGTGAGTAGTTGTTGCTCTAAGGCATCCACGTAAACGGTCAGTCCCTAACTAATTCTTCGCAAACAAAAATGCACCGGCACCCATCATCATGGAGCCAGCACTACGATTCAAACGTTTAACAGCCAGTTCAGACTTAAACCACTCGCGCGCTTTTGCCGCAAAGATCGCAATCGACATCATTCCGATCATCAACGCAAAAAGCGTCAGAACAGATGCCAGAGCGATATCTGCACCGGTTAACACCGTCAAATCCATAAAGGTTGGCAAGAAGGCGATGTAAAACAGAATCACCTTTGGGTTAGAGGCAGAAATCAAAAAGCCTTGAATAAAACTTGCGAGTGCATTCCGTTTTTGACCGGTCGAATCTTCAGGGTCTAAGACAAGGGGTGCATTCCACATCTTCCAACCGAGATATACCAAGTACACCGCACCAACGATACGGATGACGGTAAACACCTCACTCCATTTAGAAGCAATCACTGCCAAACCTAAACATGCTGCAATTAGATATAAAATATCACTGATCGTCATGCCTAGAGCCATAGCAAAACAAGAGCGAGAACCTTGCGCAAGCGCCTTTGCCATCAACGCAAATACACCTGGCCCTGGTGTGACACCAAAGACAAGAACCGCAAAGAAAAATGCCAATGCGCTTTCAAACGTCATCTCTTCACTCCAATATAGCGAAAACTTTAGAAAAGATATTAAAACACAAAAGCTCGGTTAGACCTTAGGTGACACGCAATTAAATCATGCGTTTGGAGAGAGGGTTTTATCTATCACTCGGCCCGTCTGTAGACAGTTCTACCATCCTTTATCGTTTCTAAAACTTGAATGTCTTTTAGAATTTCCGGTGAAAGCTCTAAAGGGTTTTGGTCAAGGACGATCATATCGGCACGTTTACCGACACTAAGAGTGCCTTTGGTATCTTCTTGAAACAACATGTATGCCGCATGTTCAGTCACACCTTTTAACGCAACATAAGGACTAACACGTTCATCTTTGCCGATCACTGCTTCTGAACGCGCTACCCGATTTACCGCGCTGTGAACACCTAGCATTGGATTGATCGGCGTAACGATTTCATCTGAATGGTTTGTAAACTGAATCCCTTTTTCGTGAGCGTTATGAATGGGGCTCAAGAAAAAAAGCGCGTTCATCTTCTAAGTTTTCGCGATGCACATCACCCCAAAAGAAAGCGTGATTCGTAAAGAACGAAGGCAACATACCGTAGTCACGATACTTGTTTAACTGATCTTCACGCACAAACTGCGAATGCACAACGACCGGTCTGCGATCGGCATCCAATGGTTGACCAAGACGCTTCGACTCTTCTTCATGTGCTCTTATCACCATGTCGATGGCAGCATCGCCATTCCCATGCACAAAGATCTGAATACCCTTCTCATAGGCTAAGCCAATTAGTCGATTCAACTCATCCTGTGGACCATGAGGAAAACCTACACAGTCTTTTTCGCATCCAAATACTGACGTTAAATATGGTTGAGTGAAGTAAGCCGTTTTGCCCTGTCGCGAACCATCACCAATCAGTTTTATACCTTGAACCTTGAGCCCATTCTTATAGGTCTTAAATTCAAGATCATCGTTCTTCAGGCTCGCATATCCATGCAGTGTCACAAGATCAAAATCGAGCTTTTCTTCTGCAGCAAGACTCCTGAAAAATGCCATGCTAAGAAGGTCTGTCATGCCATCTTGTGCCCTGGTCACACCAAAAGACAAATAGTGCTCCTGTGCTTTTGGGAATAACTCAGCTTTCTTGCCTTGAAACTCTTCGATAGCCTTGCCTGCAAAATAGTACATTGATATTTCTTGAACGAGGCCAGTCGGCGTTTTGCCATCGTCGAAGCAAATAATTCTTCCACCAATCGGATCTCTCGTATTCTCATCGATACCACCTTGTGCCAATGCCACAGAATTGGCCACACCCATATGACCACTCACATGCTGGAGATACACCGGATTATTCGGAAATGCTTTATCTAGCTCTATCTTGGTGATGTGCTTGCCTTCAGCTAGTTGGGTTTCGTCATAGCCCCATGCAAATATCCACTCGCTCAGCTTAATACCGAATGCATC
>NZ_LWFH01001482.1:0-934 GCF_001635725.1 Oleiphilus sp. HI0066 | reverse complement strand
GCTGCATGTAATGTTCTTCTAGCTCATCAATACTTGGTGCCCCAATTGGATGAACACGAACCCCTCTAGGGTCCATAAACTCGGTCATATGGCGAATCATGCCGCCTTTGCCAGCGGCATCAATACCTTCAACTACAACCACGCAGCGCATATTTTGATTGTATAAGCCATGCTGCAGCGTCATTAACTGTAGCTGCAGCTTTTCTAGTTTCTTCTCGTACTCTTTCTTATCCAGCTCCGGATGTTCAAGTTTTTGAAGTTTCATTGCGAGCCTGTTTCACGCTATTTATGTCGCGTTAAGTATGGCATCTTTTTTTGGGACTTCTGCAACGATTACAATTTAGAACAAAGCGCTAAAGCTTGACGATTACACGACCTGTGACATCACCCTTAGTGATACGATCGGCATATTCTGGCACTTGTTTAAGTTCAATTGTCTCACTCGCTTGCTCGTAGAAACTTTGTGGTAAAAGTTCGGTGAGTTGTTTCCAAGCAGTCGTTCTCTTTTCGATAGGGCACATAACTGAATCAATACCCTGAAGTCGCACATTTCGTAAAATAAAAGGCATCACCGTTGTAGGGAGTCCAAAACCTCCGGCAAGACCACAGCAAGCGACCACGCCATTGTAATGTGTTTGAGCAATCGCTTTAGCTAGTACCTTGTCTCCAACGGTATCAATGACACCTGCCCAACGTTGCTTTTCTAAAGGTTTTGCGGCTTCTTCTAATTCAGATCGTTCAATTAGTTCAGTGGCACCTAATTGCGTCAGGTGTGCAGTGTTTTGCGCTATTCGACCACTGCATGCAGTGACCTCGTATCCAAGAGCATGAAGTAGAGTGATGGCAGTTGAGCCGACTCCACCGCTTGCTCCTGTGACTAAGATTTTTCCTGACTCAGGTTTGATGCCACTCTCTATCAGAGCATCAACGCAGA
>NZ_LWFH01001481.1:0-1021 GCF_001635725.1 Oleiphilus sp. HI0066 | reverse complement strand
GATCTGAAACTGGAGCCCTTGTAAGCGCTCTCTCATGTGCTTCGGAGCACCATTAATCACGGTTTCAATTGCATTTTTCCGAATGCTTTCGAGCTGTTCAGGATTCTCGCTTGCGAGGCGCATTAGTTCATCAAAATTGGGTAGCTCAACACGACCAAGCGCAGTTTTGCGTACGTCAACATCTTTCAAACGAAGCTTGCTGATCTCGCGTGATTTTCCATTCTGCATTGTAACGACCTCATACTGTTACGTGGAATGTATTGGCTATTTTATGTACAACTTTCAATTTGTTAAGAAAACAAAAGTAAAACCATACTTGCGTATCTTTAGAGGCTGTAGCTAAATGAAGGAGTCAGTTCGTTCGAAAGCGCCGCCTGAGTGATCTGATTGACTTAAAGTCGTCATATTAAAGGTGTAGCTTTCTAAAGTGGTCGAACATTCATGTTATGCACCGGGACGACAACTATGGACTTTCAGGCGATTCTTAAAATCGACAAAAGCGGGCGTCCTGTCCGTTGGATTAGCAAAGAAACTGCAACTCATTTAGTGTGTACAAACAAAGTGTTGTGGGCGTTTGGCGATCAAACTGTGGCGATGCGCGGAGGCTATAATCGTCTAGGGGAGCGTTCAGTTGTCTACTTGTCTCCGATTATGGCGGTCGATGGTTCTGTCTCTAAACACGCCATAAACATCCCTTTGATGAACAAATATCTATTTCGTCGCGATCAACATACTTGTATGTACTGCGGACAACATTTCTCGCGATTATCGCTGACGCGTGACCATATTCACCCGCGGTCGCGAGGCGGCAAGGATGTGTGGACTAACGTTGTATCAGCATGTAAACCCTGCAATCAGCGCAAAGGAGCGAGAACGCCTGAAGAAGCAAACATGCCTCTGCTCGCCGTGCCCTTCAAACCCACGTTTTCAGAACTTTTGTATCTTCAAAATCACAGTATTTTGGATGATCAGATGGCGTATCTTAGAAAGGGGTTCAAGCATTTAGCGGGCGACTTTGCAG
>NZ_LWFH01001480.1:0-819 GCF_001635725.1 Oleiphilus sp. HI0066 | reverse complement strand
TAAACGTCGCATCCAGCCTGGTGATAAAATGGCTGGCCGTCATGGTAACAAAGGTGTTATCTCGGTCATCATGCCTGTTGAAGATATGCCATACGATGAGTTTGGTAATCCTGTCGATATCGTTCTTAACCCGCTAGGTGTACCGTCGCGTATGAACGTTGGTCAGGTTTTGGAAACTCACTTAGGTGCAGCAGCCAAAGGTCTTGGTCAAAAGATCGATACTATGATCAAGCAGCAAAAAGAAGTCGCCGAAGTTCGAGGCTTGTTGGGTGAAATCTACAACGGTGTTGCAAGCAAGAAAGAAGAGCTAGACAGCTTCTCTGATAAAGAGATTCTAGAGTTGGCGAACAACCTTCGCGGTGGTGTTCCTATGGCAACTCCAGCATTCGATGGCGCGAAAGAGTCTGAAATCAAAGAGCTACTTCGTTTAGCTGATCTTGATGACAGCGGACAAACAGTTTTGTATGACGGACGTACTGGTGACGCATTTGATCGCCCTGTAACGGTCGGTTATATGTACATGCTGAAATTGAACCACCTGGTTGACGACAAGATGCACGCGCGTTCAACTGGTTCATACAGTCTTGTTACGCAGCAGCCATTGGGCGGTAAGGCTCAGTTTGGTGGTCAGCGATTCGGTGAGATGGAAGTATGGGCACTTGAAGCATATGGTGCTGCATATACCTTGCAGGAAATGCTTACCGTTAAGTCGGATGACGTGAACGGTCGTACTAAGATGTACAAAAACATTGTTGATGGCGATCATCGTATGGAGCCTGGCATGCCAGAGTCCTTCAACGTATTGGTCAAAGAAATTCG
>NZ_LWFH01001479.1:0-860 GCF_001635725.1 Oleiphilus sp. HI0066 | reverse complement strand
CTATTCCAAGCTTTTCTTGAAGCCCTTTAGCAAAGTAAGTAAATCCGCCCGACAAAATAGCGGTTTTATATCCAAGACTGCGAAGCGTTGAAATTAGCTTTTCAGCACCTTCGGTCAATTTTAAACGTGCAGCGATTTTCTCGAGAACTTCTTCGCTCAAACCCTCAAGCAAACCCACTCGACGAGCAAAGCTCTCTTTAAAATCAAGTTTACCCTGCATCGCAAATTCTGTAATTTCAGCCACTTGATCTCCAACACCCGCTTCGATCGCAAGCTCATCAATTACTTCAGCTTGAATCAAAGTCGAGTCCATATCGAAGACAACTAAACGACGATTTCTACGGAAGATTGAATCTTCTTGGAACGCAATGTCCACACCTAACTCGTTGCCGATAGCAAGGAAGTCTTGTCGCAAATCATCTAAGTTAGGCGGCGTGCCACGCACTGAAAACTCAATGCATGCCTTAGTTTGTTCAATGCTCTGCTCAACGGCGGGACGACCAGACAATCGCGTAATGTTGTCGATATTCAAACCGTGACGAGCGGTGATCGCAGACACATGAGAAATCTGTTCCGCAGAGATAGATCGTGATAAGAGTGTAACGATGTATCTAGCCTTACCTTTGCCTTCCACCCACAGGGCGTATTCTTCCTTGCTAACAGGCTTGAAACTCACATCTTGCTCGAGTTCGTGCATACGGAACAACAAGTCCTTCAGCACACTACTTGATTCTTTATCACCAGGAACCTCAACCAAAATCCCCCAGGTCAAATGCTCATGAATAACGGCCTGACCAATATCCAAAATACGGATATCGTATTGCGCCATGATTGCGGTCATTTCTGAGGTCAAACCAGGC
>NZ_LWFH01001478.1:0-25125 GCF_001635725.1 Oleiphilus sp. HI0066 | reverse complement strand
TGAGGCGTATGTCGGCAGCGGAAACATGTAACCAGCTTCTAAAACGATTTAAGTATAGTGTGCTCTTACATCAAAATATAAATGCTCTTACTAAGTTATTTTGAAGTGAATATATCGTAGGTAACCAGATAAAATATGATTTTGAAATTGCTAATTAAGCTGGTTGGTACGAATCAGCCGCAGAAAAAGTTTCAGCTAGAGTGCCGGTTGATGTTTGCCTTTGTTGGGAAATTTAAATTCTGTAGAAAGTTTTTTCAGCGGCGTATTTATTACAAATATCACTGTGAAGTAAGCCATGAGGCGAACGTGCCGGCCTCAACACAATTTGTTCACCCTGTAGGAGTAATTATTGGTTCTCAGGCAATGTTGGAAGAGAACGTTACGGTTTATCAAGGGGTCACTATTGGAGCAAATTTACGAGGCGATAATTCAATGCCTCGGATTGGTAGAGGTTCGACCCTTTGCGCTGGAGCGAAGTTAATTGGTGGAATTAATATAGGTAAAGGTGTGATTGTGGGGGCGAATTCAGTGGTCACTAAAGATGTTCCGGACGGCTCAATCGTTGTAGGGGTAAACCGAATCGTTGGTCAAAACAAGGCTTAATTAGTTGAAAATCCTAATTATCTCATCCTATACAGATACATGGAACTCTGTTCGTCCCGAGGCTGAAATTTTCATCGGCTTAGTCAAGCTCGGTGTTGATGTGACATTAATGACCGAAGGCGATGCGGAGTATGTTTCCCGATTTGAAGAGAATGGCGTAAAAGTCATCGATTTTCATCCGAAGAAAAAGCTTGAATGGTCCGCAATTCGGCGTATTCGTTCTGAGTTAAAACAGGGTGGGTATGATGCTCTGTACATGTTCAATAATAAGGCTATTACGAACGGTTTATTCGCGGCAATAGGCTTGCCCGTAAAGACGATTAGTTATCGTGGTCAGACGGGTAATATTTATTGGTATGACCCCACGAGTTATTTGACTCATTTACATCCGCGCTTAGATGCGATCATTTGTGTGGCAAATGCGGTAAGGGATGACTTACATTTACAATCTCGTTTACCGAAAGAGAATATCGTCACTGTCTATAAAGGGCATTCGCTGGACTGGTATCAGGATCAACCTGCTGATTTGAGTGAGTTTGGCATTCCATCGGATGGCTTTGTGGTTGGTTGTGTTGCCAATGATCGGCCTCGAAAGGGGTTGCCGGTATTGCTTGAGGCTTCTAAGTTGCTTCCACAAGACAAGGATATTTATTTCTTGTTAGTGGGCAATGGTATGGATAGTGATCATATTCAAGCGCTCATTCAAGAAAGCCCAATGGCTGAACGTATAAAAGTAGCAGGACATCGAAAAGATGCACCGGCTTTAATAGCCGCGTGTAATGTATCTGTATTACCTTCTATTAAGCGCGAAGGTCTTCCTAAAACTGTGATTGAAGCGATGGCATACGGCACAGCAGTTATTGTGTCTGCTACCGGAGGAAGTGCAGAATTAATCGTTGATGGTGAGAGCGGTATTCGGGTTGAACCTGGTGATGTGAACGCTATTTCATCTGGGATTATAACCCTTGAAGAAGACCGAGAGCTATGTGCACGGATGGGCGAAGCAGGCAAGAATAGAATTCTTACGCACTTTAGCACGGAGAAATCTGCCTTAGATACTTTGGAATTTTTGAATAAGTTAGTTGTTACAAAGCGCTAGCGTTAAATGAAAAAAACTGAAACACTAACTTTATAAAAATAATTGTTCATGAGAATACGGATGCTCAGTCGCTTGGATCGCGTTTTACTTACGAGTGCTATTTTGACCGCACTTTTATTTAGCTCTTTTAGTCGAGCAAGTGGTGTATCTCCTTACCTCCCATTGCACATGTCTCCTGAAGCTGAGCGTCAAATAGAGCGTTTACTGGTTTTATCAGGCACCCCAGTGTTAACGAGACCTATTCCTGCAGCTCTGGTGCACAAGGCCGTTAAAGAATACTGTCAACAAACGAGCGCTCTTTGTCGACAGGTGCGTTCATACTTAAAACGCTTTGCTCAGACTGACGGTTTTACCTATGCAAATTTAAATCTGAGGCTGGCAAGTGACAAGCGTGCTCCGATAGCAAATCAACGTGGTGAGTCTACCGATAATGTTGCTAGTATCAATGCTCAGTTGTATGTGCGAATGAGTCCCCACTGGTATGCATTCTTAGGTGGTGAGCGACGCGAAGATGGCGAGTCGCTTGAGGGAACATATTCAAGTTTTGGTTGGGACTGGATGCAGTTAGATGTGGGTTACAGGCCGCATTGGTTGAGTCCGTTTCAGCACGGTGCAATGTTATTTAGTAGTAACGCGGAGACCACACCTTCGTTAACACTCTCAAGCCCGATGCCTATTGGAAGCTGGGGATTTCGTTATGAAATGTTTGCCACTCGCTTGAGTCGCTCAGACAATATCGCTTATCAAGGTGGTAAGGTGTCCGGAAATCCTTGTGCGATTGGTATGCACTTGGGGATAAATCCAGTTCGAAATATATCTTTTGGAGTAAATAGGGTCATGATGTACGGCGGTGGTGCGAGAGGAAAGTGCCATGAGCCTAAAGATTTATTCAAAGCGTTTTTTGATCCAAGTTCTGCAGACAATGCAGGTAATAATCTTTCCAAAGATGATGAGTTTGGAAATCAAAGTGCTTCTTTTACCTCTCGAATCAATGTCACAGGTAGAGTACCTTTTAGCTTATATTTTGAATACGCGGGTGAAGATACATCCGTCAATAAATTTTATCGTTTGGGTAATGCGGCTTTGATGGGGGGGGCTTACTTTCCCGCCCTGTTCAGTGATCTGGATCTTACGATTGAGCATGCTGAATGGCAGAATGGATGGTATGTCCACCATATTTATCAAGACGGAAGTGTGTCGGGCGGTAACATAATTGGCCATGCCGCTGCAGATCAAAGAGAGTCTGGCGATGGAGTAGGAGGGAGAGCAACAACCTTGTCCTCAAGTTGGCAGTACCATGCTGGACGAATGTTATACATGCAAGTTCAATCAATCCAACAAGCGTCTTATTCAAACCAGAATTATGATCATGCCCTCGATGTTTTGATACGACATTCTTTTGCCGCCAAGGAAGCGCTTTGGGGCATAGAGGGGCGTTCCGGGAAGAATGTATGGGGTGATGATTATTATTCGATTGGAGCATTTACGCGATGGTGATGTACGGACTAATTAGCTTTGTGTTGCTGCTGTTTTCACCTGTACTTTACTCTATGGATGAGTTCACTTATTCCTTGAATGCGGGTGGAGCCTCAAGTCAGGTAAAGATCTTGCTCAATGGAGGTGATAATGCGCCTGCAAGCACAAGCGATTGGGATGCGGCCTTGCTGTTAGGAGCCTCTGTACATGGTGTTTACGAAGAAGACCATCATCTAGGCTTAGCTTTTCAATTCACGCAGGCTGATGGTGATAACTTATATTCATTCCGTCCGTTGGACTATAAATATCAGGTAGTCGACGACATTTATATCAAGAGTTTTTTTGGTTTTGCTCGCTATGACCAGACTACGCCTGCACATGGTTATATTCTTGGTTTGGGATTGGAGTGGATGTTTCTTTCAGATGTAAGTTTCAGTACTGAATTTGCCTATGGCGATAAGGTGGCGCGTGATCGAGTTCTGGCGAGTGATCCTCCATCTTTGCAGTCATCGTCTCCAGAGATTTTTTACGATATATATATCGGAAGCTTTTATTTGTCTTGGTACTTTTAGTGTACGGTCTATGAAAGTAGCTATTATTCAAAAAGACTTAAAAAATCTAAGATCAGGTGTATCTAGGCTTGTTCGGTCAGAGCTAGAGGCTTTAGATCGGGCTGGAATTCAAAGTATTGTCGTTTCGGAAAAAGTGAATCCCGTTGTGCACGCCTCCACAATGGCGAGAGTGAAGAAAACAATTCGTTGGCCTCTAAAGGGATTTTTTAGGCGAGCTTTTTTTAAGTTTCAAGCAGGGCTTTGGATAAAAAATCTTAAACCAGATGTTAGTGTTGGTCACGGCGATATCGCTGATGTTGATATTTGTTTTATTCATAATTGCGTGCACTTGGAACACGAAGTTATCCAGGGGAAGGCTCTACCTGAGAGAAATGATGTGGGTAAATTGTATACTCAAGTTCTCAGTGCTAGTCAGTTTAAAACGATAGTGTGTAACTCAGAAATGATGAAGCAAGATCTTACAAATAGGTTTGCTCTTCAAGGAAAAAATATTGAAGTATTGTACCCAGGATGCGACCCCGATCATGTCTTGTCCTGTGATACGAACGTTCGAGATAATCTCAATATCGAAGAAGAAGCTTTCGTTATTGGATTGATCACGTCCGGAAATTTTAAAAAACGTAATGTCGATTTTTTTCTTGAATTTACTAAGTCTCTTCAGTTCGATCATCCCTTACACATTGTGGTTGCGGGAAATGGCAAACGCTCGGCTTATACGGAGTTGATAAACTCTCATCCTCATGCAGTTCATTTTTTACCATCAACAGATTGTGTCGCTAATTATTACAGTATGTTAGATGTATTCGTTCTTCCTGCTCATATTGAAGAGTTTGGTATGAGCGCATTAGAAGCAATGACATGTTCTAAGCCGGTTGTATTGCACAAAATGGTTGGTGCGAGTGAAATACTGGAGGGTGAATCTCTTCGCTTCTCACTGCCTAGCTTAAATAAAGATGTTTGGGTCTCATCTGTCCAAGACTTGTTAGATGATCAAGCGTTACGCAATAGAGTAGCTAGGCAAAATCAAGAAACTTCCCTCAAATACACTGCGAAAGAACAGAACAAAAAGTTTATTGCGCTAGTTCAAGCTGCTTACCAAGAGTCCTAATATCAACATGACAAAACAAGAACACTACGCCGCACTCTGCAACATGTATCGTGCAGCGCCAATCAATAGCTTTTACCCTCCTCGCATCGAGATCCAAGAGGGCAAATGTACGATCGAAATTGATCTCAAGCCTGAGTATTGTCATTCTGCTGGTGGCACGCATGGTTCGGTTTACTTTAAGATTTTAGACGATTCAGCATTCTTTGCGGCAAATTCATATGAAGATGAAGTGTTTGTGCTTACGACGTCTTTCACGACCTATATCACGCGTCCTGTTTCTGAGGGAATCATGCGTGCGGAAGGCAAGGTTGTGAACATGAATCGAACGCAGTTTATTGTTGAGTCCATAGCCTATGATTCAGAGAATCGAGAGATTGCACGAGGTAATGGTATCTTTGTAAGAGGAAAATTTCCTCTCGAGAAAGCATTAGGCTATTCATAAAGTAACGCGCCAATAAAAGCGATAAGTGCTGCGATCGAGCATAAGCTAAGCAGCAATGGTCTGAATCGATTGTTGTCATCGATGTATGGCCTCGCTTTTACCCCAAGTACGAAACCTAATAGGCATACCGGCAAAAAACTAAGACTTTCTATTAGTAGCTGCTGATTTAATACGCCGATATAGGCGTAGGAAATCATGCTGATTGTGCAGCTATAACCAAAATATATCGACAGGTTTGCGCGTATGTTTTGAGGCTTTCCGTGCTGCATGACTAAGGCCATAGGCGGTCCACCAATGGACGTCGTCGTTCCCATTATTCCACTGATAAATGCTGCAAGCCCCATTCGTCTTGGGGTGTAATCAAACTGCTTGCCATAGTAAGAAATGATTACCGCCGCAAAAACGCATCCGGCGACAAACAGTTGAAGGGCAAAAATATCGAGTTGAAGTAGTAACCATGCACCTAATATCGTACCGGGGATTCTTGTAATAAAAGGCAGCGCTAAGGCGCGATATTCGATGTATTCGCGCTGATTCCAGGTGTTGAGAACGCTCAAGAATAGCGCGCATAAGGTGAGTGCCACGGGAACCCATAAAGGGTTAAGGATGACAATAATAGGTGCGGCAATCACAGCCATTCCAAAGCCCAATGCAGTCTGAATCCAGCATCCGACAAATAAGCTCAGTGCAGCAAGCAGCCAAATCCACAAATCCATACTTGCTTAACCTTTAGCGCAAAGTAGGGCGTCGATTTTTTGTAAAACCATTTGAGTACTGATGTCTGCCATCAGATCAATGCCTTTAACTCTAAGGCCCCATTTTAGTTGGTCGGCGCCTTTTCCTTGTTGAAGCATCAATTGTTCGTGATATTGCTCTGCAACAAAATCTAGGCTGTTATATGGCCCTGTTCGCGCAGGATTGGAATGTGCATATAAACCAACACATGGTCGACCTGCTGCATTAGCCATATGCAAAGGTCCTGTGTCGGGTGCGAGAACAAACAAGGCTTTGCTTAATAATGCATAGAGTTGTTTTAATGACGTTTTTCCCACAAGGTCGATTACATCAACGCGAGTAAGCGCCATGATGTCTCGAGCTAGTTCGTAGTCGAGTTCTGAAGGGCCGCCGCACAGTATGGTTTTTATACCCTTGCGCTCAAGGCTATGAATCACCTCAGTATAACGATCAGGTAGCCAGCAGCGTTCTCGCTTGCTTGCAGCGGGGCAAATAATGGCGGTAGGTTGTGAGGGTAGAATATAGTTGTATGCGAATTGCTTATCTTCATCACTCACCGCGATATTCCAGCGAGGAGGGTAGCAATCCTCTTCCGAAGCTCCTAGGGTCATGGCGAAGCTTAAGAAACTATCTAGTACGTGTTGACGAGCATCCTTTGGGTTTAATCTAGGTATCCGCTCATTAACGACAAGCGAATGCCCTTCTTTGGCCCGTTTAAAGTCATACCCTATTTTTCGTTTTGCAGGAATCAGATGCGCTAAGCGGTTTGCACGCATTGCCACTTGCATTTGTAACAAAACATCAAACCGACGACCGCTAAGAGTTTGTTTTAAGTCCTTAATCGCAGTTGAACCGCGACGTTTATCGAAAACGATAAACTCAATGCCGGGCAGGTCATGAACGAGTTGATGCTCTAGCTTGCCGATAATCCACGTAATGTGGCTCGCAGGATATGCTCGCTGAACAGCCTGCACGGCTGCAACAGCGTTACAAACATCGCCTAGTGCAGAGAGCCTAAGAACGCAAACTGACTTTGGCGCGTCTTGCTGACTATTGGTCATCGTGTTGTTGGATTTTTTCGATGATGCGTGTGGTTGAGCAACCGTCTACAAAATCAATGACAGCAACCTGCCCGCCGTTTTTTTGGACGATATCTGCGCCTACGATCGTGTCGATGGTGTAATCACCACCTTTCGCCAATACATCCGGCATAACTGTTTCGATAAGGTAGAAAGGTGTGTCGTCGTATTGATCGCCTTTCACCTCTCCAAAAGGAAGGACCCAGTCGACGCTTGCGAGTCCGCCGATCACCGTAGCGCGTTCTTCATAACCATTCACGGGGCGTGTTTCACCTTTTAAGCGTTTAACGGATTCGTCTGAGTTTAATCCCAGTACAAGTCTATCGCCTAATGCTCGCGCTTTTTCTAAATAGCGTACATGCCCTGCATGAAGAATATCGAAGCAGCCGTTGGTGAATACAATTTTTTCGCCAGCAAGTTTGGCAAGCTCTATGTGACGCAATGTCTCTTCGTAAGTTTCGGTCTCGCGGGTTCCTCGATGTTCAAAGAACACACGATTTGCGATTTGGTAAAGCTCTTCAGGAGAAACTGTTTCGGCACCCAGTTTAGCCACGACGACTCCGGCTGCTAAATTCGCTATCTGCGCCGCATCTTCAAGAGGGGTGCCTGCCGCCATCATTAAGGCCAAGGTGCCGATGACTGTGTCGCCTGCACCGGTTACGTCAGCGACTTCAAGTACACGGGTTGGCATGTCATGTTTTGAGGAGGGTGTGATGACCGACATACCTTGCTCGCTGCGAGTCAGAAGGATGGCATCGAGATCGCATTTTGCCATCAGTGCTTTCGCTGAAGCGTGAATGCTCTCTTCGCTGTCGGTTTGACCTCCAGCAGCAATAAATTCTTTCAGGTTTGGCGTGATGACGTGTGCGCCACGGTAGACCGATAAATCTGAAGACTTTGGATCGACTAAGATTGTTTTGCCACGTTTGCGTGCTTCATGAATCATTTCTCCGACATAGCGTAAAGAGCCCTTGTTGTAGTCGGAAAAAATAACGAAATCATAGTTATCGATCTGAGCTATAAATTGTTCTTTCAAGGTTTGCGCATGCGCATCTGCAAAAAGCTCTTCGAAATCAAGACGCACCACTTGTTGATGGCGACTGATGACACGAAGCTTGGTGATTGTTGGCTGTTGATCTTGACGAATAAGTGCGGAGCTTACTTTGTCTGTTGCGAGCATGGCTTCAAGACGATCGGCGTTTTCATCATTGCCAATTAGCCCCATTAAACTAACTTGCCCGTTCAAATGCGCAATGTTGCGTGCCACGTTTGCCGCGCCGCCAATTCTGTCTTCAAGATTGTTGATTTTAACAACAGGAACCGGAGCTTCTGGAGAGATTCTTTGCGAGTCTCCTTGCCAGTAGCGATCAAGCATTACGTCGCCAACAACAAGAATATTCAGGTCAGAAAGGTGGTCTAAAACGGAAATATCAAACATTAAATGGTGCAGCCAAGCTATGCGTCAGAGGAATGAATTAACAACGCAATAGCTTAGCTTAAATGAGTAAAACCTTACAGCTTTGATGTTTGATCTATCTATTCTTCAATGTTTGCTGCTTTTGTTCTTGAAATAGCTGCATTCATTGAGTCGGCAGTTAAATTAACGTTATTCAGCAGGTGAACAGCAAATTCGATGTTATTGATATCTGTGTCCTGTATTGTTAGTTCTGTTGGGGCTGTGTGAGCTGGGTATGCCCCGCATATTTCAGCGAATTCACAAATAGTATAGTTACTATCAATATCACTTCCTCCTAACAGGTTGTAGTTACCTGGAGGCACATTCAGTAATTCAAATTGATAGACGCCATCGGTTACTTTTTCTGCCATGACTGTTTGTTCAACTAGACCAAATAACGAACTAAAAAGAACCACGTATACCGGAGGTGCATCGTCAACGGAGAGATTAAGCGGCTCGATAGATAATGTAACTGTGAGAGAAATAGATGAGCCCTTACTTTCAGTAAATATGATTTCAGCCTCGTATTGTCCTTCAGTTAAGCCCAAGGCATCTGCAGAAATTGCATAAGAACCGAAACCGTTTGAATCGGTATTTAAGTCAGATATGTACAACCAAGAACCGTCATTACCAGTAATGGAAATATCCGAAATGTTAGATTCGCTGCCTTGGTTGAACAATGAGACTTGTGAGAATAGCTGATAGCTTGTTAGCTCGATAGATGAGTTTGTTAATACTAATTTCGGTTTTAATGTTTTTTCTAGTTCTTTAACCAAGCTTTGCGCTGCTGTGACCGCTTTTCTAGCATCTATTTGGCCGGCGCCGAAATAAAACGCATCACCGTTGCCGTTGTTAAGGCCTTCGTTACTGGTGAGTTTTCCGTCTCTAAGTAGGATGTCGAAATCTGCAGGGCTTAGCTCAGGGTAAGCTGATTTCATGAGTGCAGCGACACCTGCTACATGTGGTGCTGCCATAGACGTGCCTTGTGAGTATTCATAACCAGAGCTGAGAATACCTGTATCAAAATCTTCATCGACAAACGTGCTTAATATCTTTGTGTTATTGCTCGTGCTGTCAGAATCGGAAGCTCCGCCAGGGGCGACTAGGTCTAACGTCGGTCCAAAGTTAGAATAGGATGCGAGCTTGTATTCTTGAGTAAAAGAATCGAATGGCTCGAGAGCTCCAACAGAGACGACGCCGTCATAGGATGCTGGGTACTCTGGTGTAGTAACGCCCTCATTTCTTTCTGTCGAGTAGTTATATTCACCATTACCTGCAGCAGCAATAATGATCACTCCTGCATTTCGTGCATAGTTGATATTGTCTTGAAATATTTGTGAGTATGGAGCACCGCCTATACTCATGTTTATGATATCGGCTCTTTGGTCGGGTAATTGTCCACTATCGTTAGATAATCCGGCAGCAAATCTTACGCTCTGAATAATGTCATACATAGCTCCGCCTCCTTTGCCTAAGGCGCGCATAGGCATTATTTTAGCGCCCCAAGAAACACCCGCTACTCCTGTATCGTTATTAGTATTAGCAGCTATTGTTCCTGCAACGTGGGTTCCATGCCATGACGAGCTCCCATCGTCATAAACTTGATCACCTGGGTCATTGGGGTCATCGTCCGGTCCATCTCCATCAAGTGAAGCCTCTTGATCAATAATGAAGTCGTAACCGGGTACGAATTTCCCGACAAGATCTTCGTGGCTAAGCCATACGCCAGTATCTATTACTGCAACAATCACGTCAGAAGAAAAACCTGTCTCAAGATCCCATGCTTGCTCTAGATTAATTTGAGGGTAGTGCCACTGTTTGTTGTAGGCTGAATCTATCGGGGTGGCAAAGTTAGTTACACGATAGTTAGGTTCTGCAAGCGCAATATCTGCACGTTGCTTTAACTCTTTTATTCGCTTCAAGGTTTGCCTTAATGCGTACGAGTTTGGCTGATACTGCTGTAAGAAATTATCTAATTGATCGGATGACTCAAATGAGGCAGTTCTAACTTGTTGTTCCTCGAAATTAAATTTGGCGAGCGCCGTTCGTGTGTAGTCAAAGTGATTAACACTTGATGCGATCGATGCTGCAGAAGTACGCGTGTTCAAGTTAACGCGTTGCTGCACGATTGCTTGATTAGGGATGATGTTTTCTGTTGCTCCAAAAATCCGGGAGCCACCAGAAGGGGCTGCAAAATTAAGAGTGTAACGTACCGCGCCTTCAACGGCCTCGACCACAACATAGTAAGTGCCGTTAGATGAGACGGTAACTAAATCTATTTGATCCTTTATATTGCTAGAACGGCCGACTAGCTGAAAGTTTTCATCATAAAGTTCAAGGTCTGCATCAGAAAGGCTGTCCTTGTAGCCTATTGATTTCAGACTAATTAATTGATCCTTTTCTAAACTAACTTTTAAAAAATCTATTCGATCAGGGAAGTTTGAGTAATTACCGTTGGGCGCGTCAAAAGAGCTGCGTGATACGAAGCCTTGAAAGGGTAAATCACTACTAATTTCTTGCGCTCTTTCAAAGAAATTATTGTTTGCTGTGTCGGTGTTTATGTCGTTAATATCAGCGTCAGTTTGAAAAGCGGTTTGTAGATAAATCGTGCCGCGTACAGAAGCAAGTTGCTCACAGCTAAGGCGTATGTCGAGAGGTGCTGAGCCGACAGTTGCTGGGCCGTTATTGAATAATTGACACTCGGTATCGAACGGGAAAGGTTCTTCAATGTTGACGACGAAGGTGTCGCCATCACTTACTAAATATTCAAATGCAAATTGCCCATCACGAGAGATGACCGTTTCTTCTGTTGGTGTGCCATTCACATAGAGGCTAAGAGCAACGTCTTCTCGTATTCCTTCTGAAGTCACCGTGATGCGTTGATCAGCGTCAGATCCGACGATGTTTGAGCTAGAAGAGCCGCCGCCACAAGCGGTCAAACCGAGAGAAAACAGAACGAATAGAAGAGTCTTTTTATCCATTTTTATACAACTTAACGGCCTTGTATCGCTTCGACTAAAAGCGAGAGATTTTTATTGTTACTTTGTGTTAACAGAGTAAATTTCTCATTTAGTGAAGTCAACGAATCGAGGCTGTTCCATGCGACTAAGGCTTAAGGCTGTCGACTGGTTCTTGTTGTTCGCGATAAGTTTGTCCAGAAAATTGGTCGAGTGTATAGCCGTAAGTGTAAATATTGGTTTTTGAAATAGGCATGCGAAGCATCGGTACACCGGCTTGTGCAAGTTCAACGCTGTAGATGTTGTAAGGGCCGGGTTCTCCAGCGTCACGGATCATCAAACCAAAATATTCTAAGGGTATCCAATGTCTGCCCGGCTTTAAGGTCTCAGAAAATTGGCTGCTACCAATCGGGTCATTGGTGTTGCTATAGAGTGCGGCTCGAACGTAGTAGCGCGCATTTTCTTCAACGTTTACTTCTAATTCGACTAATAAACTGCCTGTATCAGTAATTCGGTCGCGGTGCTCACCGGTCAGGCTGATGACGGGTGGAGAGATTACGAAACTCACCGATTCTGAGAGTTGGTCAATGTCACTCACGATAATGGCTTTGTATATCCCTGAAGGCCATAAGCTCGTTTGCTCCTCTGAAATAGTGAGGTAATACGTACCGTCTTGTTGGCGTGCCTGAAGATTTTCGATGAGAATGTTTTGCTGTTCACTAAAGTACACTTGCGCCATGATTTTGCTGCTCAAGCCTTGTAGCTCAACACTATCGATGCGTGAGAACAATGTCAGCGCTTGACCTTGATTGATGTATTTTTTATCGGTCCATGCAGTGATGGATGTGCGCATGTCTTCGCTTTCTGTCGTGCGTTGATGCGTTTCGTAAGTCATGGTCACTGGGTCGCGTTCCAATCGATCAACACGAACATTGCTGCTTGGGTAGCGTGTGAAGGAGGCATGGTCTTTTAAGACGGCTTGATGCAAAGCGGTTTTATTCTTGATGGCTCTTATTTGTTCAATACCTGAAATAGGGGTCACGGATATTTGATCTTGTTGAGAGCCTGTTACAGGTTTGAGGGTTAATGTCTGTACTTTTGCTGCTTGGCTTGTAGCAGGCTGATTGATAGGTGTGTGCTGTTCGGTAAAGGCTTTTTGAGGTTTGCTGTCGAGATCTGGGGTTTGTTGTGCATGATCAAAATACGCAAGCATTGCTAAAGCGATTAGAGGTGGGATGCTTAATAAAACGATGTTGCGTTGCATGGCTCGGTACTTCTTTGTAGATTGAAAAGGAGGGCATGGCCCTCCTTGTTATGGCGCTGTATTGATTACAAGCAAGAGTTGATTCGACCCGCCATACTGCGGCCATTTCCGCAGGTAATGCCGTCTTCGATATTTGTGTAATCAGGGTATTTGATCGCAGCGTTACGCTCAGCATCATGGTCAGTGTAAACACTTGCCATGTTGTAAGTACGCGGCGTGCCTTTGTTTGCATCGTTACAACGATACGTTGGGCTACCGTAACTAATACCGAAGATCTTTTTGTAGTCGTTCAGATCGCTTTCTACATAACGCTTACCAGAACCAGAACAGCTCATTTGAGATGCAAGGTTGATGTAGCCATCATCTTCACCCGTGATTAAGCCAGACGAAGCGCCTTCAAGGCCTGGGAAGCCCTTATAACCACCCATCACGTAGATTGGTGCGCCTAGGTTAGAACCGATGTAGCTCTTCACAGCATAAGAGTCGAATGTTTGTAACCACTCTACGCTAGCATTACAGTCTTGGCCTAGGAATGCGAAGTTGATAATACTATCAAGCCAGTTGCCATTACATACGCGGTCAGCACCTTCGGTTCCACCGATTGCTCCACCAAGTGTGAATATGCCTGCCAGACCTGACATCGCAGCGTCGAAATTTACAGACACACCACCTGAAGGTGTGTAGGCCGTGTTGTAGTTTGGAGAGCCCGCTAGTGCGTTGCCCGCAATGTACATCATTTCCGTTGCGCCTTGGCTGTGGCTAACTACCCAGAAAGTGTCATTGGCAGCACATTGTGTGTTCGCTTCAGGGTGAATGTAGCCATCGCCATTACCTTGGCGAATTGCAATGATTTGACGTGCAATTTCACCTGCCGCTTCATCGCGCCACCATTGATAGCCCGCTTCGTCTGTAGAGTTGTAGCCGACAATTGCGTAGTTATCTGTTGAACCAGCAATAAGCTCGGTGATCGCGCTGTTTCCAGCATACTCGCTAAAGTTGTAGTTGCTCCAATAATCTAAAGCAGGTTGGTTTGTGCCGCTTTTGAATGAGCCGTCTGTTCCATGGCCGTGAACCATGATGTAGCAGTTGTCAGCCGCTGCTTGGCTTGCGCCAAAAGCAAGTGCTGAACCGAAAAAGAGTCGTGCGAGAAACCCAGGTTTCTTGGTTTTAGTTTCCATAATCAGGCCTTTAGTTCGTCTATATTGTTTTTATTGTGCATCCTGCTTCGGCAATGTTTGCCGATTTACTGCCCAGTTGTTCCTAGGATGCGATTATTCAACGAGATGGCAATAAGTGCTATGACAGAAAAGGACAGATGCATGGCTCTAGAGGTCAAGATTTTTGATGTTGCTGAAGTTGGTATTCTTTTGGTGAGGCGCTTTCCCAGCGTTTAAACGCACGACTAAATGAACTCGCGTCGTTATAGCCAAGAAGAATCGCTATTTCTTGAATAGTTTGTTTGTTTGAACTGAGAAGCTTTTTGGCAATGTCGTGTCTTTCTTGATCAACGATTGTTTGAAAGCTAAAGCCTTGAGCTTGTAGGTGTCGACGTAAACTTCTTGAAGACATACAGAGTTGAGCTGAGATATGTTCTAGGCTAACCATGCTCAGCGCGTTTTTCTGGATAAGTGCGCGCGTTCTAGAAACTGTATCGCTTGGTGCAATGTGCTCCATTTGAGTTTTGACTGTTTTATCGTTTTCTTCTGCGAGTATTGGGTTTGAGAAAACAAGTTTTCTCTCTAACAATGGTTTTGGAAGAAGAACACGGTTTTTCTCTTGGTTGAAGCGTACGGTCTCCGAAAAATATTTGCCGTAGTAGGCGCTCTTTGAAGGTTCTGGATAACTAAATTCGAAGATAAGAGGGACGGATTTTTCACCTAAGCAATAGCAGCCAAACGAGTAGAGAATCGCGTAGAGATATTCGATATAAAACGGCAGGGTGGCACCAAAATCGATATGTGGTGTGATGCTGAATTCGCCCCAGCGTTCGTTGGCCTCAAAGTTGAGGCTAAACTGATTTGTCCATAGCTTGTAATAGTCGCTCAGCAAATGCATTGCTTCGCCGGCTGTGTCACAACTCATTACGCGGCTTGCGAGTAGGCTGTCATTATTAATGAAGTCTTGCACGCCAAGCTGAGCTCCAAAGCTCATATCGGGCGCGTGCTTGATGGCATTCAATAATAGTCTTTGATGTTGGAACGCATCAATTGAAATGTCTCTATGGATAAGGTGGTGCTGCTCAATACCGGTGCCTTCAAGTAATTTAGGCAAATCGACGCCTTGCATGATTAAAAACTTAATCATGGGTTTTAGCTGTTGAATGTTCAGAGAGAGCGCTTCTGCTTTTTGTTTTACGAAGCCTTTCTGATCTTCAATGTTGCATACTAAAGACATAGATCGACGATAACATTGCTATTTTTGTTTGAGCTCAAACGGTAACTCAAAAGTGCTGGTTACAATATTAATAATGCTCAGATAGAAAATTAGGTCACAAAAAAAGCGAACCAATTGGTTCGCTTTGTAAGGGTATAACAGAATCTTGCTTGTTATGGGTAGACAAACTCACCTTTAACAGGGAAGTGGTCTGATAAGTCCCAACGACCCCAGTGCTCAGATTCTATGCTACGAGGAAGTAGCAATGTGTTGCTAGAGCTGATTGGCGTAACGTGTTCATTTGAGTAAAGCACGTAGTCTAAGTACTCGTCATATTGATCATCTGCATACACGTTAATAGAGCCACCGTACGAGTAAGGGTAGTTTTCAAGTGCTGTTGGCTCTGTCGCATCTAGAACCGCCATCAAATCATCACGCTCCTGCGGGAAGTTTACCTTGTCGACATTAAAGTCGCCGGCATAGATAACAGGCTCATTCGCAGGGATGTGCTTGCTGTCTTTGAATGCTTTCAGTTCTGCTAGATGCTCAAAACGATTCGCAATGTCTTCAGGTGTTGTATAGGCGCGAACGTGCGTACCGAACAAGTTGTACGTTTTGCCAAACTTATTGATTTTTGCGTAAACCGCACCTTTTGATGCAAGGCAGTCTTCGCGGATACATGCTTGATAAACAATGTTGTCTTCTACTTCGATTGGCCACTTAGATGCGATAAATATACCGCCGTTTAGAATGCGGCCAAGCTCGAAAGGAATCTCAGTCAGGTAAGGGTATTCACCTTTGATGTGATCGCGGAAGTAGTTTGATGACGCTAGATCATGTGCTTCTTGGAATACGATCGCGTCGTAACCTGGTACTACCATGTGTGCGATTGAGTGGAAGCGATCGTAGGTGTTTTCAGCAGTAATACCTGGTAGTAGACCCCAAATGTTGTAGGTCAATACGTTGAAGCTGTTTGCATTGGCTTCATCTCGAACCTGTTGTTCAAGGTTTGGTTGGATGATGTAATGAAAATCATCGCCTGAAGCGCGTGCGTAGCTTGCTTTGTATGCGAGCGTTGCATCTTGGCCATCAAAGCTGATGTGCTGTTTGTAGATGTCTCGGTCATCCTTCCAGTTGTCATAATTTGCGCTGTGCTTGATGTTACTAAAGGTCATTGTGCCTTTTAGTTTTTGTTGCAATACAACGCTAGAACTCTGACCTTGTACGGTTGTTGTAAACCAGTACTTTTTGCCCCATTTGATGCCTTGGTCGCGATTAAAGCGCAAGAATTTTACTGTGCTCATTGGTGGTACGCTGTGAGCAAGTTGCTCCCATTCGTTGCCGTGGGTGATGTTGTTATGGCCAGTTTGCACTGTGCTAATGCTCAAAGGTTCGGTCGTGCTGTTTGTCAGATATATATATGACTCAGCAAACGCATTGCTGCCAAATGCCATACTGAATAGCAAAGCTAAGGTCAGGTTTTTTTTCATGTGATACTCGTCCGTTAAATTGGGTTTACTGCTGTTCTTCTTGTTATGAGGGCGCGACTTTAACAGCCTGTCGATGACAATTTGGCGACAAAAATCAATAAACAGAATTTTGGCAGTAAAAGAATGTAAATTGGCCTTTTTTGTCACG
Source organism: Oleiphilus sp. HI0066 (assembly GCF_001635725.1). Classification (NCBI taxonomy): domain Bacteria; kingdom Pseudomonadati; phylum Pseudomonadota; class Gammaproteobacteria; order Oceanospirillales; family Oleiphilaceae; genus Oleiphilus; species Oleiphilus sp. HI0066. The sequence continues at coordinate 8,323 of NZ_LWFH01001478.1, read as the reverse complement.
TTTTTGGTGTTCATGTGGTGATTGTTCAAAACAATTGTTCGAATCAAACAAAATAATTGCACTGCATAGCTGGTTGTTTGCGTACTAAAATTTCGTGCTAATTTTGGATTGAAGTAGGAGTAAGTGAATGGGCTTGTTGGTCGATGGAGTATGGCGTGATGAGTGGTATGACACTAAGAGTTCTTATGGAGAGTTTATTCGTACTGATGCGCAATTCCGTTCTTGGATCAGTGCGGATGCTTCAACTGGGTTTCAAGCAGAGTCAGGGCGCTATCATTTGTTTGTTTCGCTTGCATGTCCTTGGGCGCACAGAACGCTTGTCTTTCGTGCTTTGAAAGGCTTGGAAGATGTTATTTCTGTTTCGATAGTAAAGCCTGAGATGTTATCTCAGGGCTGGGAGTTTCAAGGTGGCGATCTTCCAGACGGCATGAATGGATTGACATATATGCATCAAGTTTATACTTCAGTTCAACCTAATTACTCTGGTCGTGTCACTGTTCCGGTGCTCTATGATAAGAAATCTCGGCAGATTGTCAGTAACGAGTCCTCAGAAATTATTCGAATGCTCAATACGGCTTTTAATGATTTTGCTTCTGATGATGTGGATTACTATCCGGAGTCTAAGCGACAAATCATCGATGAACTAAATGCAGATGTGTACGAGAATATTAATAACGGTGTGTATAAAACTGGATTTGCGACCACACAAGCAGCCTATGAGAAAAACTTCGAAGCCTTGTTTGAGGCTTTAGGTCGTATGGAGGTGCGCTTGTCTGAATCTCGGTATTTGGCTGGTGATACCTTAACCGAAGCAGACTGGCGTTTATTTACCACGCTTGTGCGTTTTGATGCGGTCTATGTTGGTCACTTTAAGTGTAACTTAAAGCGTATTGAGGATTACCCTAATTTATCGAACTACTTGCGAGAGCTATATCAAATAATGGGAATTGCTGAAACAGTCGACTTTGAGCATATTAAGACGCATTACTATTATAGCCATGACATGATTAACCCGACTCGCATTGTGCCGATGGGGCCAGATTTAGCTTTGGAGCGAGCGCATGATCGTGACCGGTTTTAAGGTGTGAGTTATCAAAATAAAAAAGCCCGCGAAAGCGGGCTTTTTGTTTGCGTTTAACTATAAAAACGTTCTTACATGTTTGGATAGTTTGGACCACCGCCGCCTTCAGGTGTTACCCAGGTAATGTTCTGAGCAGGGTCTTTGATATCACATGTTTTACAGTGCACACAGTTTTGAGAATTGATCTGGAAGCGTTTTTCGCCGCTCTCGTCTTCAACAATCTCGTATACGCCTGCAGGGCAGTAGCGTTGCGCTGGCTCATCATATTTTGGCAAGTTTTGCGCAAGAGGGATGCTCCCATCAGCTAGCTTCAAGTGGCATGGCTGGTGCTCTGCATGGTTTACGTTACCGATGAATACGGAGTCAAGTTTAGCGAAGCTAAGCTTGCCGTCAGGCTTAGGGTAATCGATCTTTTTGCTTTCAGAAGCAGGCTTCAATGTGGCGTAATCAGGAGTAGTGTCGCGCAACGTGAATGGAAGCTTCATAATGTTGTGGTGAATGAAGTTGAACGCGCCGCCGCCAATCATGCCAAATTTGTGCATAGCTGGACCGAAATTACGGCTGTTGTATAGGTCTTCATATACCCATGAGTCTTTGAATGCTGCCGAGAATTCAGTGATCTCGTCGTTTGCGCGCTCTGCCGCAATTGCTTTTACGACTTCTTCCGCTGCGATCATGCCGCTCTTCATTGCAGTGTGCGTACCCTTGATCTTAGAGAAGTCCAAAGTACCCGCGTCACAGCCAACGATCAAACCACCAGGGAATGTCATTTTAGGAAGTGCGTTAAAACCGCCTTTAGTAATTGCACGTGCGCCGTAAGAAACACGCTTACCACCTTCAAGGTGCTTGGCGAGCACTGGGTGGTGCTTCATGCGTTGGAACTCATCAAATGGGCTAACGTGAGGATTTGAGTAACTCAAGTCAGTGATCAGGCCAACAACAACCTGGTTGTTTTCGCCATGATAAAGGAAGAAACCGCCTGTCGAATTAGACTCGTTGAGTGGCCAGCCTGCGCCGTGAACAACAAGACCTTCTTGGTGTTGCTCAGCAGGGATGTCCCATAGTTCTTTGATGCCGATGCCGTAGTGTTGTGCATCGCTATCTTTATCTAGCTCGAACTTAGCAATCAACTCTTTACCTAAGTGGCCACGACAGCCTTCTGCAAAGATCGTGTATTTAGCACGTAGCTCCATGCCAGGCATGTAGCTCTCAGTTTGCTCGCCTTCTTCGTTTAGGCCCATATCGCCAGTGATGATGCCTTTTACAACATCGTCTTCAATGATTAGCTGAGCGGCAGGGAAGCCAGGGTAGACTTCAACTTCAAGTGCTTCAGCTTGCTCGCCTAACCAGCGTACAACGTTACCCAGGCTGACAATGTAGTTGCCATCGTTATGCATTGGCTTTGGAATCATCCAGTTCGGAGACTTGAAGCTCTTTTCTGCATTACTCAGCAGATATACTTCGTCTGCTTTAACAGGAACATTTAAAGGAGCACCCATTTCTTTATAGTCAGGGAATAGCTCTTTTAACGCGCGGTCTTCGATAACGGCCCCTGATAGTGTGTGTGCGCCGATTTCTGAGCCTTTTTCAACAACGCAGACAGTAAGTTCTTGGCCTGTTTCTTGTGCTAGTTGACGGATACGGCATGCTGCTGAAAGGCCAGCAGGACCACCACCCACGATGAGAACGTCAAACTCCATCGATTCTCTTTCCATGTTCGGTCTCCTGTTTTTCAAGGTAATTAAAGTTGTCGTTGGTGAGTCTTTACCGATATAGACTTTCTCGCACCACGATATTGCGCGCGATTATACATATAAAGGTATACGAGTGCATTAGTATTCTGGGTTATTTCAAACGATCGTTTGAATTTTATGCAAATTTAATGTCGTTACAAGTCCTGATTGGAAGTTGCTACGTAATAGGGTGTAGATACTGAAGCTTTATTAGTGAAACAAATGCCGGTCATCTAGCTTAATTTTTGCCCAAGTATTGACGCTTTTTTAATTAATCGGCAGTATTATGCGCTCCGCGAATTCGGGGCATGAAGCTTGGAGCTACATAAGTTATTGATTAACTTATGAAAAATAGCTTTTTCGCAGTATCTTGTGTGTGTGCTTGATTAAGGGCATTCGCACCATCAATTCATCAATTGTTAAGAATGAGGAATCTATGAAGGTTCTTGTCGCTGTCAAACGAGTTATTGACTACAACGTCAAAGTACGTGTTAAGGCCGACAATTCAGATGTCGATCTTACTAATATCAAAATGGCAATGAACCCATTTTGTGAAATCGCAGTTGAAGAAGCTGTTCGTCTTAAAGAGAAAGGAATCGCGAGCGAAATCGTTGTGGTTTCTATCGGTCCTAAAGTTGCTCAAGAGCAAATCCGTACAGCACTAGCATTAGGTGCAGACCGCGGTATCTTGGTTGAAACTGACGAACAAGTTCAATCTCTTCAAGCTGCTAAAATCTTGAAAGCGATTGTTGACGAAGAACAACCTCAGTTAGTTATTCTTGGTAAGCAGTCTATCGATTCAGACAACAACCAAACTGGTCAGATGCTAGCAGCACTTGCAGGCATGGGTCAGGGTACATTCGCATCAGAAGTTGTTGTTGAAGGTGATAAGGTTAACGTTACGCGTGAAGTTGACGGCGGTTTGATGACTGTTGGTCTTAATCTTCCTGCAGTAGTGACTACTGACTTGCGTTTGAACGAGCCACGTTACGCATCTCTTCCTAACATCATGAAGGCTAAGAAGAAGCCTCTCGATACTAAATCTCCAGCAGATTACGGTGTTGAGTTGAGCGCTAGCCTAACTACATTGAAAGTAGAAGAGCCAGCTAAACGTTCTGCGGGTATTAAAGTTGCAGACGTTGCAGAGCTTGTAGACAAACTTAAAAACGAAGCGAAGGTGATCTAAATGAGCATTTTAGTTATTGCAGATCATGATAATGGTAGCTTGAAGCCAGTTACTCTTAACGTTCTTGCTGCAGCAACAGCAATCGGTGGTGACATCGACGTATTGGTTGCGGGCGAAGGTTGTGGTGCAGCAGCAGAAGCTGCGTCAAAAGCGGCTGGCGTTGCTAAAGTATTGGTAGCTGATAACGCAGCTTACGGCCATCAGTTGGCTGAAAACCTTTCTCTATTGGTTGCTGACCTTGGTAAAGGTTACTCGCACGTTCTTACTTCTGCGGGCACAACTGGTAAGGACTTCCTTCCACGTGTTGCTGCACTTCTAGACGTTGCGCAAATCTCTGACATCATCAAAGTTGAGTCAGCTGATACGTTCGTTCGTCCAATCTATGCGGGTAACGCGATTGCGACAGTTCAATCTAGCGATGCGATCAAAGTAATCACTGTTCGTGGTACTGCGTTCGATCCAGTTGCTGCTGAAGGTGGTTCAGCTGCTGTTGAAGCGATTGACAACGTACAAGACGCTGGCATTTCTACTTTCGTAGGTCAAGAAATGGCTGAGTCTGATCGTCCAGAACTTACTGCTGCAGAGATCGTAATCTCTGGTGGTCGTGGTATGCAGAATGGCGACAACTTCGCAATGCTTGAGAAAGTTGCTGACAAGCTTGGCGCAGCAATGGGTGCATCGCGTGCAGCTGTTGACGCTGGCTTCGTACCTAACGACATGCAGGTTGGTCAAACAGGTAAGATCGTTGCCCCTAACCTATACATCGCTGTAGGTATTTCAGGTGCGATCCAACACTTGGCTGGTATGTCTGGTTCTAAAGTAATTGTTGCGATCAACAAAGACGAAGAAGCGCCTATCTTCCAGGTTGCTGACTACGGTCTTGTTGCTGATCTATTTGATGCGGTTCCAGAATTGGAAGCTGCCCTTTAATAGATAGCTGATCTCAAAAAACCGGCCCTTGAAAGAGCGCCGGTTTTTTTGTGCCTTTAAAAAAACGACTACTTTCTAACCCAGACCTTACATATGTTCAGAGAGTCGTTTTGAAGAGAGGAATAGGTGTTTTTTTATTATCTGTTGGGCAATCGGCCTTAGCTATTGAAGGCACGGCGTATAGCTCGACATCAGGATTGTTGACTAGTGTTTGGGGTACGTATGGCCAAGGCACTGTTGGTATTGATACGACGACTTATACCTTGTCGAGTGATTTTGCGCTCTTGTCAGATCGAAGTATTCAGTGGAATACAGGAAGCCGACCGCCACCCGTTGGTGAAACGGTTGGTACGCCGGCAGGAACTTACTTTAGAAATGTAATTATTCAAAGTGTGGGAGGTCAAAAGCATGCTCTCACTATCACTAACTCCGGCCCCGCCAGAAAATTGAGCGCCGAGAAACTATCGATTACAAATTCTCGTTTAGTACTTCGTGATGATGTCACATTCAACTTCCAGTCCCCGAGCGGCAGTTATAATGTAATTCTAGATAACAGTGATCTGATCTTTGACTGGACTTCTGCTGAGCCAAGTTTTTACGCGGATGCAAACAATAAGCTGATTTTTGATATTCGCGGCACTAGCCTTATTTAAGGTTTTACTCAGGCCAGTACGGCAGGTTGGGCACTTCAAGGTGATGAAATTAATCTCGCAGAAAACAGCTATTTAACCTTATTGGATTGGAATACGACGCTGAATGCTTTCGGTAGAGAAGAGTCCTTTACCATCAATGCTGCTAAAGGTAGTACCTTGCATATTCAGCGTCTTGATGCGGGTACTAGCGGGATCGTGCAGTCTAGTCAAAATCGCACTGATGTGAAGTTTCAGATCGACTTGAACGAAGCCGATTTCATTCTCGATAATGCGCCTTTAGATGTCGATACTGTGCTGGCGTCTGGATCGAATCTGGCTCAACCCTGACCAATACTCCAGATTTTACCTTAAGTAATGGTTCTAGATTCGAAATAGAAAACGGAGTAAATGTCGCCGAAGCACAGTTGAGCTTTGAGCAGGGTAGCAATTCCTTGCACAGTGCTGCGATAGGCGCAACGCCACTTAAGGGTATGTCATTTAAAGGCAATGCAACAATTACCGCGGATGATGCAGCGGGTTTCACCGGTTTAAATTCTTTTGGTGCACTTCCCGGCCTTGAAGTGACGATTGGTGAAGCAGGAGATGCGGCTAATACGGCTATTGGTTTTGGTGCGAACTCGTATTCGGTCATTGATGACGCGCTTATCAATGGTCATATTGATTTTAACACCCAGAGTTCTTCTACTTTCTTATTTCGTAATAACCCTAAGTTTTCACCAGGTGTTGGCTCCGGAGATATCGGTACGATTCGGTTTAACCTGAATGGTTCTGCTTTAGATAACAGCTTGGTGTCAGTCTTTGGTGATCCGTCATTGCAATTCAATTTGGAAGTTGGTGATGTTAGTAACGACAACGACAAGATCGAATTCAATGGGGGCGCTGTTATAGGCACGCACGATGTCGTGATTGCGCCAAAATCTAGTGCTTATACAGCTGATGACTTGGATGGAAATAGCTATGTGGTTGTTGAAGCCGATGCGGGCCAGGACTCGTCTACTTATACCGCAAGTTTAACTGCAACAATGCCGGCGGCAATTCAAGTTTCCGGAGTAAAGCAAGTGGTGCAACAGATACTTATACTGTTACTTTGACTAAAGATCTTAATAACATCACGACGCACTCCTCTCTGACTACGCGTAATCAGCAAGTCGCAGCGCAAAGTTTAGTGAATCAAGCGCCAACCAATACCGCAGTGAATAGCCAGCTGAATACAGTAACAAATGCACAGCTTGCACAGTTAACCAATGATTCTCATGCCGAGCCTGTTGCCTCGCATTTAACGGTTGGACTTGAGCAGGCTGAGATGATTATTAACAGCGTGTTTATGCGCAATGTTGAATTTGGTTTGTCGGAAGGACAGGAAAGCTTTGCACCTAACTTCTTAGGTGGCGATAGTGCGTCTAATCAGAATGTTTGGGCTGACGTATCTCGTGTCGATGGCAGTATTGATGCAAGCACAAACGAAGCAGGTTTTGAGTACGATCTGACTCAGATGACGCTTGGAGCGAACCTGCTCTCAACGCGTGATAGTTATGCTGGTGTCTACTTTAGTGTGGTCGATCAAACCATGGATGAGCATGACGCTCAGAGCATTAGTTTTTATACTTCGGGCTATCACTTTGAGGCTTACTGGAGTGGTCGGTTTGAGAATCAGATCGAGCTCGATGGTGTTATCGGCTATGGCATGAATGAGACGGACTCGGTTCGTAGTCTAACAACTGCACCGAAAGCTGAGGCGACCTTTGATTCGGATTTTGTCTATGTCGCCTTGCAGGTTGCCAAACCTATTTATAACTCTGAACTTGTGAATATCGCGCCTTTTGCTTCGATTAGTCACGTGAGAGCAAGTCAAAACGCCTATTCTGAGACCGGCGGTGCTGCCTTGGCGATGAGCGTAGACAAAAGCGATGCCGAGTCTTCATTAATGGGTTTGGGTCTGGCATTTGAAAAGTACCTTGATGATCACGAGGGTTTGAGCGCTAATGCAATATTGCGTTATGACCGTGATTTGAGTGCCGATAAAAGTGGCGATCACTCTGTTACTGTCACCTCAGGCGCTACCGGCACTTATACTGGTCAGAATCGCGGCGCGAATACTTGGATTGGCGGTTTGGCCCTTCGTTATCACTTTGCAGAGCAGCATGCCTTGGGAGGAGGGGTAAGCTATAGCAAATTTGATAATGGTGATGAGCACGGTTTTGGTTTGAACTACAGCTATCAATTTTAATTGATGATTGAAAACTGAATTCGAGTTGACATCGTTCTGTTAAACAAGCCATCTTGTGTGATGGCTTAACAATAACAACAGACGAGCTTTCCATGAATTCAACACCAATCCTTACGATTTTCCTTCCTGCTAGTCTCGGCATTATTATGCTTGGGCTGGGTTTGTCCTTAACGATTTCTGACTTTACCCGCATCTTTAAAATGCCAAAGCCGGTGCTAATAGGCTTATTTTGTCAGGCTATTATTTTGCCAATCGCATGCTTTGGTTTGGTCATCGCATTTGCTCTTCCTCCAGAATTGGCGGTTGGGCTAATGTTGCTCGCGGCATCCCCAGGGGGGACCAGTGCTAATTTATTTAGTCATCTTGCGCATGGCGATGTGGCTTTGAATGTGACGCTCACCGCCATTAACTCTGTTCTATGCATTGTTACGCTGCCAATCATTGTGAATTTGAGTTTGTTTTACTTCATGAGCGAGCAAGGTAGTGTCGGCTTACAATTCTCTAAGGTACTTC
>NZ_LWFH01001477.1:0-1509 GCF_001635725.1 Oleiphilus sp. HI0066 | reverse complement strand
CAGGTAAAGACTTAGAAGTAACAAGAGCAGCATGCGAAAAGTTTAAATATACGCCGGTATCTGTATTCAACTTTATGGAAGGCACCCGCCTGACACCCGAAAAGCACGCAAAACAAGATTCACCTTTTGAACACCTATTAAAACCCAAAGCGGGTGGCGCTGCATTCGTGCTAGGAAGCATGGGTGAAGTGATGCACACCATGCTAGACGTGACAGTGCTATACCCAAATAGCCCAAAAAATATCTGGGATATGTTTTGTGGAAAGGTCAGTACAGTGGTAGTGGATGTTCGAAAAGTCGACATTCCAAAGCAGTTTCTGGGTAAAGACTACACCAGTGATGCTGAATTTAAGGCTGAATTCCAAGCCTGGGTTAACGAGCTATGGGTCGAAAAAGATCAGCATATCGCAAACTTAAAAGCTCAGCACGAAAACTAAGGATTAAGAGCAAACCGATAAGGCCTTGCAAAAATTAGTTAAGAAATAGACCTAGCCTTCGCTGGGTCTTTTCATATCAGCACCAAGTAATTCAACCATCAATCCCATTTTAATACATACAATGTGAGTCTATTAACAATGTATCTTATCGAGCTCACGCCCCCCTAGATAGCAGAGATCACATGAATGATCTTGCCCAGCACCACCGTCACGAAACAAAGGTTTGAGCCAAATAGAGCTGTCTAAAACGATCAGCTACAGACAAATGATCGGGACGTATGAATGCTTGAAGTAAGACAAAGAGCCCAAGCATAGAAGAGACAAGTAAAGTATCGCCGAGTTATCCGATAGGAAAGAAAGAAACTGACATGCTTATAACTTTCATTCGCGTATAAAAAAACCGGATCGCCAAAACGATCCGGTTTTTTTATCTTTGGCTACGTGTTAACGACGCGCTGAGCGACGCAATGCAGCAGGTGTAAAGTCTTTGCTTGCAAAGGTCTTGTCGAAGTTATAGCGGCTTGGCTCCTCGTTGACCATACCATTCGCTATGTAACGACCAGATAATAAGTCGTGTACAGACTCAATAGTAGTGAGCGTAATGCTGCGATCATAGAAAGGCTTACTATGCGCTTCGGCATGACGCCATAAGTCGCCACGACCATCATAATGATCAGCAACAGCAATACCCCAAGTATCTTCATTTATGTAAAAAGTACGCTTGGAGTAGATATGACGCTCACCTTCTTTCAAGGTACCTTCAACAACCCAAACACGAGCTAATTCATAACGCGCATAATCGCTATTGAGGTGACCAGGCTTAACGATATCTGCATATGTCAGGGACTTATCATCTAGCTTGAAAGAGTTGCGAGGAATGTACATTTCCTTCTTGCCTAGAAGCTCCCAGTTGTATCGATCTGGTGCACCGTTGTACATATCAAAACCATCAGATGTACGAAGTCCATCAGCTGCTGTACCCGGACCGTCATACGCCACCTGAGGAGCACGACGAACACGACGCTGACCAGAGTTATATATCCAAGCACGACGCGGTTCAGCAACCTGATCG
>NZ_LWFH01001476.1:0-881 GCF_001635725.1 Oleiphilus sp. HI0066 | reverse complement strand
GACAAATCCCGATCTCAGCTTCTTGGTCACTACCTGACGGACAAATTAAAACGACCCTTATTACTCCCGATGAAGATTGGGAAGAGTATATTTTGGATAATCCAAGCATCGACATAGATTTGTTAATAGATCAGGGAGCGACCCCAGCAGAAACGCTAAAAGAGCTGGCGCACGACAGTGAAGAAGGAAGTATTTTTTGCGCCGATTACTACACCGATAACGCAGCTTACACTGAGCTATACGAAGCCATAAATAGCGATCCGTCAATGGAATTGTCGGAATGGCAGTCTACGCTGGACACGGGAGCCTCAGGTCAGGTTGAACAAATGAGGCAATGGATCATTGAGCAACACAGCTTAAATATTGAACTGTCGGAAGATCGTGTCAAAGCGATGCTGTTTAGCTATCACGAACTGCAATATAAATAACGCATTTGTGACCCATGCAAATAGGCCACGGTTGCCATTACTGTAATATCAAGCAGTTAAACTAATAAAGAAAGTAGCATCCATGCCAACTACCAATACTTTACGTATTATTGCGCTGCTAACTGCGCTTTTTACATCTGTTACTACCTTTGCAAGAGGTCCAGCAGCACCAACCGACCCAGTTTTAGATCGCGAAGGCCGCGACTACCTTGCTATCGGTACACATTTTAATCAATTCAAGTCTATTTTATTGGTACTTGAACCGGTTCCAGGCAGTGATGATTCTGCTAGCTCTATATTTGAGTTCCCACTTACAGCACAAACATACGGTGCATCTCTTACCTATGGAACCCACATCACTGACAACTTCTTTACTGAATTACGATACGGCCAAGGCGTCATCTCCGACACTTTAAGTGCCGGCGCCTTAGAAGTGAATATAAACGAATGGTT
>NZ_LWFH01001475.1:0-837 GCF_001635725.1 Oleiphilus sp. HI0066 | reverse complement strand
CATCGTACCTTGGTGGGCATATTCACGTAGATAAACTGCTGCGATTACGCCAAATGGTGTCACGATGATCGACATGATAATGACCATCAAAACCGTACCGAAAATAGCAGGGAAGATACCCCCTTCGGTATTGGCTTCACGTGGTTCGTCACTGATGAACTCGTAGAGTTTTGCAATGTAGAAAACGATCTTATCGCCAATACTCATCGCGTTCGGCTGGAAGGCATGAACGATCTTCGCAAGATCAACCGTGATTTGCGTGCCGTCCATACTTTGTACACGAACTTTGTCGCGGTTTATTCGGCCATAAAGCTCGATAAGACGGCCCTGTAAGCCATCGTATTCAGCATTTAATGCTGCTCGCTCAGCTTCAATATCAGCAAGTGCTTGCGATGTTAAACGATCTTCCAATTCCAACTTGCGCTGCTGAAGTCGAAGACGTTCGATACCCGCATTGATAGAACCAATGTCACTCTTCTCAATATCATGAATTTGAGAATAAATATCCAAAGCTCTATCTAGGCGCTCTTGTAGAGCAGGCCAAGCTTGATCACCTTCAGCGACAACTTGGTCATTCTCGATGACTTCATTTAAGTAGCCGTAGAAATTACCCCATTCGCGACGTTCCATCACGATAATGTCTTCTGGGTAGGTGATGTTTGAGAAATCACGAGCAAGAATCCAACGGAAGTCAGTCCCTGAAATATCACGGTTACCAATCTTCATTAGATTACGATCCAGATGCTCTAGATCTTCAGGAATGCTATATCCAGCATCACGTAGTTGATCCGCAGACACTTCTACGGTTTCAACGAGTTCACCAATGATGGTGTAACG